>JAQTRT010000014.1 GCA_028711675.1 bacterium
ATATCATCATGTTCAAGCCCTGCTACCCGGGCTCTGCCGTGTCCGGTTATGACACGAAATATGATGCTACAACAGGCAACAACGGATATGGCAATGTGATTTCCGGCACGCCTTACGCCGACAACAGCACCAACAATTTCCTCTATTTGAATTCCACGGCTTCGGTGGACACGGCTTATGGTACGGATAAATGGAGTCAGGGTACATGGAACAGCGCAGGATCCTCCCTGGCCCAGCTGAAATGCGCTTACCGCGGCATGCTTAATATTTTTGCGCAGCACCCGGATATCCTGTTCATCGCCCTGTCTGCTCCTCCCATGAAGAGCCTTACGCTTTCCCAGGCCTCCAACAATAGAAGACTGGCCCAATGGTTCAGGGAAGACTGGCTCCATCAGTACGATCCTACAGGCAAGGATAAATTCCAGGATTATCCTCTGAACAATGTGGTGCCCTTTGATTTCGAGAATTCTATCGGACGTACGGCCAATGATCCTGTACTGGACAACCGGTATTACTGGTTCGTCCGGGGAGGGTTTCCGGACGACACGCTCGATCCGTCCAATATATCCGCGGCACGGGATGTCGGCGAACAGAACGGATACATCGGCGATGACCATCCGGATGCCTGGCTCAACCAGAGAACATCGATAATTTTCTGCGGAGGCAAGGATACCTACAGCACGAACAACACAGGCATGGTCCAGAGGACATATGATGCCTGGATCCATGCCGCGGTGAACCGCTGGCTGAAAGGCCCTTCTTCGCCTTCTACACCGTCCGTGACCACCAACCGGCAGACACTTCTCCCCAAGGAGAAGGATATCGCCTGCTACCCCACGCTGATCAACCTGAATAACACGACCGCGGCCAGGATCGTCGTTCCTTCGCTGGCTGACAGCAGCGCCACGATCAGGATCATGAACATGCGGGGTACGGTCATCCGCGAAATAACCGGGGCCCGGTTCAACAACGGCATCTTTCAATGGACCATTTCCCAGACCGATCGCCAGGTCCTGACCACAGGCACCCTTATCATTCAGGTGGGCAGATTAAAGACTTTTATCATGATCGTAAGATGAACTGATCCTGCCGGACAGATAAAAAAGAAAAACTAGCCGGAGGCCCGATGAAAAAATTCTTATACGTGATCCTTATCCTATCCGTTTCCGTTCAGCTGAAAGCTTCCCTGCTGAACGATTTTCAGCATTTTAATATAACATCCTATGGCGCAGCCGGGGCTGTTCTGGCCAAGGAGAATGACATCAACAATCTTGAGATAGCTCCTGCTTCCCTGGCCGATATACAAGGAATGAGCCTGGGCCTTTCCTATATCCGGTGGCTCGATCTGGCCAATCTCTTCCACCTGGCCTTTGGCTGGAACATAAAGGGCGCCGGCGTATTCGGCCTTTCCCTGAACGGAGCAGGGATCGAGATGGATAATTTCTCCGAGGCAGGTATTTACCTGGGCAAGATCCGGAACAACGAATACCAGGTCAGTGCAGCCTGGGCAGCGACATGGAAAGGATTCCGGATCGGCGTTGATCTTAAATACCTGTCCATAACCGTAGACCAGTACAGCGGCTCATGGATGGGCGCCGGGTTCAGCCTGCTTTATTCCCTGGCTATCCCCGGTATCCGGACGGCCGGATCAGAAAAGAACCTCTCTCTGGCCGCAGGACTGCAGGACCTTCCGCTTTCCGATCCCACCCTGGTTGAAGAATCGTCTTCTTTTTCTCCGTTGATGGTATCGGGGCTTGATTATTATTTCCTCCGCATGGATCCCGTGAACGTTCATTTCCTGTCCGGTATCCTCCTGGCACTGGAGAACGGACCGGACACGCTGAGCCTGGGCCTGACCGTGGATTACAATGAGTTCATTTTTCTGCGCGCCGGTCTGTATCCGGCAGGTCGGGAATTATGCCCTTTTACAGCGGGAGCAGGCGTAAGCAAGATACTGGATAAAGGCAAACTGCTAAGGATCGATTACGCGTTCATTCCTTCAGGTGAAGAGATCAACCACTGCCTGGCGGCAAAGATAGATTTTTAATTTAACGGGGACGCTCCCGGCAGCGAGAAAACCGGTTGACTTAAAAAAAAATTATAATATAATAAATATTACCTATCAGGGCCAAATATTCAGGATACGGGAAGGGCTTTTCCATTCCTCCCGAAGGATTGTATCAACCACATATGGTACTACGGGCCGGTGAAATAATCAACAAACGGTATGAGATCATCCGTACGCTGGGCGAAGGCGGCATGGCCACTGTTTACCAGGCCCTGGACCGGACCACACAAAAGGAAGTAGCGCTGAAATTCCTGAAACAAAACCGTATCTCCTCTTTCCTGGAGGATAAGATCAGGTTCAGGAAAGAGGTCGAAGTCGTCAGCAAGTTCAACCATGCCCATATCGTGCGGATATTCGAGACCGGGGAACAGGATAATATCCCCTTCATCGTCCTGGAACTGCTCCATGGCGACAGTTTATATGACCTGCTTAAAACAAACAGGGATTTCTCGCTCCAGGAATCCGTCAGCATTATCAAGCAGACCGCGGAAGTTCTGGAGTACGTTCACAACAAAAACGTCATTCACAGGGATCTGAAACCGGGCAATATCTTCCTTGAAAAAAAAACCAACAAGGTCATGCTCCTTGATTTCGGCCTGGCGCTCCTGATGGAGCTCAGGGAGATCAGGGAGACCGATGAGATCATCGGCACATTCGGCTACATGTCGCCGGAAGCCACGGGTATCATCAATAAACCGGTCGATGAACGGAGCGACTTATATTCCCTGGGCATCATTTTCTACAGGCTCATGACGGGCATCCTTCCCTTCACAGGCCAGGATATCAGCGAGATCCTGCATAAGCAGGTGGCTGTGCTTCCGGTCCGGCCCGGAAAGCTGAACCCCACCCTGCCAAAAATAATCGAGGACATCATCATCAAACTGCTCGAGAAGGAACCCGAACTGAGATACCAGAGCGCTATCGGTCTCCTGCACGACCTGAACCGGTTCGGGAAAGGCGAGGATAAGTTCATCATCGGCGAAATGGACCAGAAGATCAGGCTCACCTACCGCTCCCGCCTCATCGGACGGGAACATGAGTTCAACCGGCTGAGGGAACTCCTGGACCAGGCCGGTTCTTCGGCCGGCAGTGTCTGTTTTATCAGCGGAGAGGCGGGGATCGGAAAAAGCCGGCTGATGGACGAACTACGCACCTATATCTATGAACAGGCCGGTACTTTCTTCCTGGGACGGTGCTTCAGCCAGGAGAACAAAATACCCTTCCAGCCCTTCCGGGACATCATTGATGAATATATAAGAAGAATAAAAAAAGAAGGGGAGATCAGGAAGGAAAAGGAACGGATACGGATCAAAACAGCCTTCGGCAAACTGTCCGGCATGGTCATCCGGTTCAATGCCAATATGAAAGATATCCTGGGCGACGTAGAGGAAGTGGCTCCGCTTGATGACCCGGAAAAAGAGAATAAACGGTTTCTCATGGAATATGTCAGGTTCCTGAACCTTCTCTGTTCGGAATGCAAGAGCCTGGTTCTGCTCATCGATGATATCCAATGGGCTGACGAAGGAAGCTTGAAGCTTGTTGAAGAACTGCTAAAAAGAATATCGCGCTCCAACCTCCTGCTGATTGCCACATACAGGGACAATGAGACCGAAAACAACCATACTATACACAGCATCCGGAACGATGCCGGGCTTATGAAGTATCCTCTGGAGGAGATAAAACTTTCCTTGTTCAATTACGAACGTTTAAGGAAATTAACCGCGGAAGTACTGGGAGAACAGGAGGAAAAAGCAGAAGAGATCGCACGGTTCCTCATGGAAAAGACCAAAGGGAATCCCTTCTTTGTCCTCACCCTCCTGAGGGAACTGGTGGAAAGAAAGGCGTTTGTCTGGAACCAGGGTTCCTGGCAGGCTGACTGGAACAAGGTCAAGGAACTCCCGGTCACTTCCAACATCGTGGACATGATCCTCTTCAGCGTGAAGGACCTGCCGGAAAAAGAAGGCCAGCTCCTCACCATCAGTGCCGTCATCGGAAAGGAATTCGAGCTGGACCTCCTGAGCGACCTGATGAAAGAACCCCAGGAAAACCTCATCACTATCATCGATTCAGCCGTGGAGAAACAATTACTGGAAAAAAGCCAGAAAAAAGGAATGGTCATGTTCGTGCACGACCGGATCAAGGACGCGTTCTACGCCAGGATGGCACCTGCCGAACGCTCCCGGTTCCATCTTATGATCGCCCGGACCATCGAGTCCAAGAACAAAGACCGGAAAGATGAATTCATCTATGAATTAGCCCATCATTACCTGGAAGCCGGGACACCTGATAAATCCCTGGAATACAGCTTTATGGCCGCGGAAAAAGCAAAGGCCAATTACGCCAACGACGAATCCATTTATTATTACAGAATGGTGTTAAAGATACTGGAAAAAGAAAAAGGGCGTTCTGATCCCAGAGAGATCCTGGTCCGTGAAGGCCTCATCGATGTTTACCTGAGCGCTGGAAAGAATGATGAAGCCATCCAGCTCTGCCAGGACATACTTCCGGTCAAGAAGAACAAACTGGAAAAAGCCCGAATCTACTATAAGATAGGAGCTGCTTATCAGAAGAAAGGGAACTGGCCGGAATCGGAAAAGGCCCTGGCCCAGGCCTTATTACTCCTGAATAAAAAACTGCCCAGGACCAGGGGTATTCTGATCCTTGCCCTTTTCAAGGAATTCGTGATCCATGTATTCCATTCCCTTTTCTCCGGTATTTATATGAATAAAAAGATTAAAAATATAAAACCCGAGCACAGGGAGATCATTGCTGTCTGCACGGTACTGGACTGGATGTATATCCTGACCGACGTTCCTAAATTCCTCTATACCGTGCTGAGAAGCCTTAACCTGGCCCAGGCCCATATCGGAAGGTCCAGGGAACTGGGAACCATGCTGGCCAGTTACTCTGCCTTGTGCATGGCCATCCCTCTGTTCAAACGCTCGTATCAATACCATAAAAAAACGCTCGAGATAAAGAACGAACTGAAGAACGAACAGGAGACAGCCCAGACGCTCCAGTTCATCGGATACTATCATCAGTGGAAAGGCGAATACAAAGAGAGCCTGGATTATTTCGGCCAGGCCATAGAAAAATACAGAAAGATCGGCGATATCTGGAATTTAGGTATGACGCTCCAGGGCAAGGGGATTTCGCTCATTTACAGGGGCGAATTGAAGGAAGCCTTGGAGAGCCTTCAGGAATACCTGAAGATCAGCGAGGAGACCAAGGATGATTTCGGCATAACCAGCTGCCTGGGATATATGACCGAGGCTTATATCGAGCAGGGTGACCTGGACGCCGCTGAAAAAAGCCTGGCACGCGGTTATAGCCTCAGCATTAAGCAGACCCTTCCCTTCCCCCTCCTGGGCATGTATCTGGGACTCTCTCTCCTGAACATGGAGAAAGAGCTGTGGGATAAAGCCATTGAATTCTGTGAAAAGGCCAGGGAGCTGAACGAAAAGAACCAGTTCCTGGAGACCTACACCACAAACATCTATTTTACCCTGGCCGACGCCTGCATTGAAAGCATAAAGAACCAGCGGGTTCCGGACAGAAACAAGCTGAAAAAAATAAGGCCTTTCATCCGCACAGCCATGAAACTGGGAAAAAAATGGGTGACGCACCTGCCGAGCAGCATGCGTGTACACGGAAAATACCTGGCCCTGCTCAGGAAATGGAAGCAAGCGGAAAAATACTTCCTGGCCGGGATCAGCCTTGCGGAAAAGCTGGAAAGAAGGTTCGAACTCGCTAAATGCTGTTTTGAATACGCCCGTTTCCTCGAAAAGAGGAACAAGATCGAAAGGGCCTTCTTTTATTTCCAGAAAGCATATAAATTATTCGAGATCATGGATTCCCATGAATATATGAAACGGTGCGGGGACAAGCTCGGACTCGACATTAAGATCAAGCTCACCCGGGAGACCCCGAAGGAAAGGCTCCAGATCGAAAGGGAGATGACCACCATCCTGGAGACCAGCCGTTATTTCAGTTCGATCCTGCTCCTGGATGAACTCCTGGAAAGGATCACGGACAAGGCCATCCAGCTCGTGGGCGCGGAAAGGGCTATCCTGCTCCTTTATCCCGAAGAGAACAGGGAGGATAAAAACCTTGAAGTGAAGATAGCCCGAAACCTGAAAGAGACCGAGATCGATACCGAGACCTTTCACGCCAGCAAGAAGATCATATCCAAAGTGGAGGTCGAAAGGAAGCCGCTGGTCATCGAGAATGCCGCTGTGGACGAGGTCTGGAAGGACGAAGAGAGTATCCTCCGGTACGGAATCAAATCCATGCTCTGCCTGCCTATCATGGGCAAGGAAGACATGCTGGGAATCATTTACCTGGACAACAGGCTGGTGAGCGGTTTGTTCACGATCGAGGACTTAAAGGTCCTGGAGATCATCTTCCGCCAGGCCGGTATCTCCATCGAGAACGCTATCCTTTATAAAAAGGCCATTTCCGACGGTCTTACAGGACTGTACAACCACAGTTTCTTTGAAAATTACCTGATGAAGAGCGTGAACTCCTCAAACCGGTACAACGGCAAACTGGGTTTGCTCATGCTCGATATCGATAATTTCAAGAGCTTCAACGATACCTACGGCCACAGGGCCGGCGACCTTATTTTAAAGACTATTTCCGACATCATCATAAAGACCATCCGGAGAAGCGACGTTGCCTCGCGTTACGGCGGCGAGGAATTTTCCATTATTTTGCCTGAGACCAATCTTATAGGCGCCAGGAAGCTGGCTGAAAAATTAAGGAAAATGGTTGAAAGGAACAAGGTCCAGTACCGCTCCAACGGCCAGGAGATCGAATTAAAGATCACGGTCAGCATCGGCTGCGCTGATCTTCTGAAAGGAGAGGAGTGGACGGATTTTGTGGTAAGGACGGACAAGGCCCTGTACAAGGCCAAGGACTCGGGAAGGAACCGTGTAGAGGGATAACCATCGGAAAGTAACTGATGTTTTTATTTTTCTCATTCTCGGACCTAAATAGTTTCTGGTTCTTGGTTAGTTAGTTATTGGTAAGAAAATAAAAAAGTGCGTTTTAAAGGATATCCATGAAAAAATTTTTAAAGCTCTGTGAGCAGCGGTTCAGCGTCAGGAAATATGCGTCCCGGAAAGTACCGAGAAAGCTTATTTTACAATGCCTTGAAGCTGCCCGGATCGCGCCGTCAGCCGAAAATTTTCAACCCTGGAGATACATGGTTGTGGATGAAGAACCGTTATTGACAGGCCTGAAAAATGCCGCTACCAATACCATTTATTTCCTTACGCGCTGGGCTCATACGGCTCCTGTCATCATCGTGCTCCTGGCCCGGACGGACCTGGCTGTCAGGTTCATCGGCCCGGTCTTTAAAGGCCTTGATTATTATCTGCTCGATCTCGGCATCGGGACAGAACAGCTTGTGCTGGAGGCCGCGGACCTGGGACTGGGCACCTGCTGGATCGGATGGTTCAACGTCGGCGCCGTTGAAAAACTGCTGAAGATACCGAAAAAATACAAGCTCATCGGCCTGCTGACCCTGGGGTATCCGGATAAAAACCTGAAAGCACATGAAAAACGGCGTAAAAAAATGGAAGAGATCGCCTGGTTCAATGAAATAAAATGAATCTTAGAGGAAGCTGATATTTTTCGTTTTTCTCATTCTCGGCCTGCATCCATGCAGGCCTGCGAGGGTTCCGCCTGCTTTTCCATCCATGGAAAAGCGACGGCTCCACAAACCGAAAAACTAAAAATATCAGCTTCCTCTAATAAAAAGCCCGGAATACAACAAATACAAGAAAAGGAAAATTTATGAAAAAAATTATCTTTATTTTAATCTGTCCGTGCTTCATTGTATTAGGGACGTCTCCCCTCTTCAGCCAGGAGACCAATTCTCTTCTGAAGCAAGCCCAGGAGCAATTCGACAGGAACGATTACCAAAAAGCCACGGATATTTATAAGGAAGTCCTGAAGGCTGACCCGGGGAACTACCTGGCCCTCTGGAAGCTCTCCCACTGTTACGTGAACATGGGCGCATCCACAGAGGACGAGACGAAGAAAGAAGCCCTTTTCAACACATCAGCGGACTGGGCCAGGAAAGCCATCCATTCCCAGACCAACCAGGCGGACGGCTATGCCATGCTCTCCATCGCCGAAGGCAGGCTGGCCATGTTCGTAGGCGGGAAACGCCAGGTGGTACTCTCCCGGAATATCAAGGCCAATGCCATGAGGGCCATCCAGATCGACCCGCAGCATGACGGAGCGCTCCACGTGCTGGGCGTCTGGCACAGGGAAGTGGCTACACTGGGCGGATTCCTGAAATTCTTTGCCAATGTGCTGTACGGCGGCCTGCCTAAGGCCAGCATCGAGGAATCCATCCTTTATTTAAAACGTGCTGTGGAAGTAGCGCCGGACAACCTGGAACACCATTTAGACCTGGGAAAAAGTTATATAGAGGCAGATAAGGAAAAGGAAGCGCGCAGGGAATTCCAGGCCGTGATCAGCCAGCCTGCCCAGGAAGCGTACGATCAGGATTTGAAAAAAGAAGCCAAGGAACTATTGGAAGACCTCGATTGAACAACAGCTCTCCGGCCTTTTTACCGGTTCATCTTCTGGTAATGGAAAAGGAATAAAGCTGCTGCTACGGATACGTTAAGCGATTCCACGTGTCCGGAACGCGGGATGGAGACCTTATAATCAAGCTGGTCAGTGATGAGCCGGCTGATGCCCTTCTCCTCGTTCCCCACCACAAGAAGTGTCTTTTTCGGGAACTCGAACTCATAGATATTCCTGTCGCCGTTCACGTCCGCGCCCACCAGCCAGAAATTGTTCTCCTTGAACTTTTTTATCTCGTTCGAAAGGTTGGAGACGCCGATGATATTCAGATAATTCACGGCGCCGGCAGAAGTGCGGGCAGCCACGTCGTTCACCTGAGCGCTCCTGTCTTTGGGAAGGATCACGCCGTCTGCGCCGAAGAATTCAGCGCTCCGGAGGATGGCGCCAAGGTTGTGGACATCCGTGATATGGTCGATCATGATAAAAAGATTTTTCGAAAGATCGTATTCCCGGGACCCGGTCCGCGGTTCCAGGAAAGCGATGATCCCCTGGTGGTTCTGGCCGGCCGCATACTCTTCCAGTTCTTCTTCCGGGACATATTTAACCTTGATGTCCTTGACCTGGGCCGAGGTTACGATATGACTGATCTTCCGGTCCGACTCCTTTGATCTCCTGACCAGGATACGCGCGAACTTCCGGTCCGCGTTGAGAGCTTCTTCCACAGGATGGGTCCCGTAGATTATTTCAAGATCTTCCATCGGATACCCTCTTTTGTATCTTCGATGAGTACGCTTTTTTCTTTCAGTTTCTGCCTGATCTCATCGGCCAGCTTGAAATCCTTATCCTTCCTGGCCTTTTCCCTCTGCCCGATCAGGACCTTTATCTCTTCCGGCAGTTCCTTTTCAGGTTCTTTCAGTATGTTCAGAATGGAATCGATCCTGTGAAGGGCCTGGATGAGGCTGTTCTTATTATTCTGTGTCAGGATATCACTGTCCATGAACCTGTTGGTTTCGCTCATCAGATCGAACAGGTAACCCAGGCAGCCGGAAATGTTCAGGTCATCCTCCAGATTGGCATCAAAGAATCCGAGCAGTTCGGTCAGGGCTTTCTGGAACGGCTCATCCGAATTATTGGAGGGTTTATGGTCCAGGAGTACCTGGTAAAAGTTCTGTAATTTATCAATGGCCGCGTGTGCCGCGTTCAGGCTCTCCTTTGTGAAATTAAGCTGCTTCCTGTAATGAGTGGAGAGGAGCAGGTAACGGATGGCCTTGCTGGAGGCGCCCCGGTTTATCAGGTCCCGGAGCGTGAAAAAATTACCTTTGGACTTGGACATCTTCTCGCCTTCCACGATCAGGTGGCTGCAGTGAAGCCAGTACTTCACGAACGGCTTGCCCGTGGCAGCTACGCTCTGGGCGATCTCGTTCTCATGGTGCGGAAAAATAAGGTCCTCGCCGCCTGTATGGATGTCAAAGGTCTCGCCCAGGTATTTCATGCTCATGGCCGAGCATTCGATATGCCAGCCCGGCCGTCCCGGGCCGTACGGTGTATCCCAGAAAGGCTCGCCTTCCTTTTTTCCTTTCCAGAGCACGAAATCCTTCACATCATCCTTGGTATATTCATCCAGGTCCACGCGGACCCCTTGCTTGATGTTCGCCAGATCGACCCTGGAGAGCCGGCCGTATTCTTTGAATTGGGAGATCTTAAAATAAACCGAACCGTCCGAGAGATAAGTATATCCGGCGCTGTCCAGTCTTTTAATGAGGTCGATCATTTCGTTGATATGCTCCGTGGCCCTGGGATAATAATCAGCCCGTTCAATGCCCAGGGTCTTCAGGTCCTCGAAAAAGGCGTTCGTAAACCGGTCCGTATATTCTTTCAGGCTTACTTTCTGCTCCTGGGAGCGTTTGATGGTCTTATCGTCCACGTCCGTGATGTTCATCACCTGGATGACCTTGAATCCTTTGTATTTCAGGAACCGGCGCAGGAGGTCGGTGAAGACATAGGACCTGAAATTCCCGATATGGGCATAATCATAGACCGTGGGGCCGCAGGAATATATCTTCACGGTCTTTTCCTCCAGCGGCACGAACTCATCCAGTTTTCTGGTAAGCGTATTATGGAATTTAATGCTCATAATTGATAGAACGATAGTACCCATTAAAATTAATTAGTCAAGTAATTAGTCAAGTGAATAAGGGAAGTATTTGTATAAATATTTTCAGGGGGTATAGGTGTCGTTCATTTTTCCGGTTTGGAGTCGCGTTAATTTTTACAGGATGTAAAAATAGCGACTCCCCTCGCAGGGCACCATGGATGGTGCCCGAGAATGAGGAAAAACGAACGCCCCTTATACCCCCTGACCACTTGAATACAGAAATTTGTAAATTCCGTTATAAATCCAATATTTTCAGACCTACTATGTGAGTTCTTTAATTATCTTTTCATGCCGGGGATACTTCCGGAGCATCTGATCCCGGTCAGCCAGTTCAAAATCTCTGAAGTCAAAACCCGGTGCCACGGTACAGCCCATGAGGGTATAGGAATTCTCTTTATCCACCGCAGCGCCGAACCATGAACCTTTTTTAATGATAACCTGGAAATCTTCGCCTGGATCCAGGGAAGGGCCCAGTCTTTTCTTCTCCAGTCTACCGGCCGGGCTGATGAGATAGACCGTGAGCGGGCTGCCCGAATGATAATGCCAGATCTCGTCGGATTTCAGCCTGTGGAACTTTGAGACCTGGCTGCCTTTCAGGAGGAAATATATGGCCGTGGAAAAAGCCCGGCCTGATCCGTACCGCCCGGGCAGGGACCCGGTTTTGATCCGTTCATCGGACCTGTAGGTCTCCCTGTAATACCCGCCCTCCGGATGAGCCCTTAATCCTAATTTCCTTATCCAGAATTCAGCGTTCTTGTGTTTCATGATATGAAAATGAACTATTAAAAAAAGATTTCAAGATGTTTTACTTCTGATTCTTCTTGACATTAATTATATAATTTTTATAATAATAAATATGCAACCGGCTTATATTGGGGAAAAAATCATGAAAAAAATGCTTACCCTCATAATTATTATGGTTCCTTTTTTTCTTTACGCTCAAGATAATCTAATCCTAGCTGTCCTGGATTTTAATACTGAAAAAGATTTACCGGTAAATCTAGGAAAAGACCTTGCGGACCTTGTCAGAGCCAGGATCCCTCAATACAGCAATCTTCAGCTCATTGAACGCTCACGCATGCTGGAGGTCCTGAAAGTCCGGGATCTGCAGGCCGAGAGCTGTATGGACATTGCCTGCACGGCTACAATCGGGAAAGCCTTATCATGCTCCAGGATCATCATAGGAAAGGCCGGACGGTTCGGCGACCTGTACACGCTCATCATCCGCACAATCGACACAGAAAAAGGAAAAGGTGAATACACACGGTCCCTGGTGGTAAAGAGCCTGGATGAGATGCCCAAAGAGATCAATACCTATGTCAATAATCTTTATAAAATATTCATGAAAATACCCCTGGAAAAGAGAAGCTCCTCTATCGCGCCGATCACAGTCCCGAAATCCGAACTGGAAAAGGGACAGGACAGCATCAGGAACATTAAAACATGGATGTGGGTCACGGGCATTTCAGGAGGAATATTAGGCAGCGCAGCATTATACGGACTTCTGGTTTCGAACCGGTATTATGATGATTCAAATAAAAAATATGAGGAGTATAAAAGTTCTGTTTACAGGGCTGAGGCCCAGACCCTTCATCAGGAAACAGATGACCTCATGAAGAAAGGAGATACAGCAAGATTGATAGCTTATATCGGAGCAGGTGGTCTTGTTATATGCGGCTCATTATTCCTGTATGAACATTATGTAAAGAACAAATATGAAAAAAGAGTGGCGGAACTGCAAAAAGAGCCAAAAAAAACAACATTGTTTTTTGCACCGACCAGAGACCATTTTTCTTTAGGCCTGATCCACTTGTTTTAAAAAGGAGCCGCCAAACAGATGATTTATTTCTACAGGTGAGCCGGACATGAAAAAAACACGCATCATCCTTATTAGTTTCATCCTCATATATTCAAGCTGCACAAAAAAACCGGATATCCAGTTTAATAATCCGCACGATCCTCTGGCGGATAATTACACCCTGCCGTGGAAGACATTAAAACCCATGTTATTTGAAAGATGTTATTTTACAGCTGAAACCGTGAATCATAAGATATATATGATCGGTGCAGCATCAGGATATATCGAAGAATATGATCCTGTTAACGAAGAATCCTCGATCAAGCTCACGGCATCAGCTTACCGGTCGGGACTGGCGAGCTCAGTCGTTAACAATAAAATATATCTTATCGGCGGAATGATCAACATTACAGGTACGGATTGCACCAATCTTGTGGAAGAATACGACCCTGTTAATAATACAATTACGTGTAAAACACCAATGCCAACAGCAAGGGCTGGGTTAGCCTGTGTTGCTGTTGAGGGAAAGATCTACGCCATAGGCGGTTATGACAGGAGCAGAAATATATTATCCACTGTTGAAGAGTATAATCCGGATACTGACACATGGACCACAAAAACACCCATGTCATCAGTCAGATGTTATCTCTCCTGTACCGTATATAAGGACAAGATTTATGCTGTAGGTGGTTCGCTGCGTTATAATTCATATAATGAATTTTCTGACAAACTCGAGGTATACGATCCAATCAATAACACTTGGTCATATAAGGCCAGTATAAGTAGCCCTAGAGGCGAATTATGCTGTAAAACAATCAATAATAAAATCTATGTTTTCGGCGGAAAAGGATTTTTCTATTCCCCTGTTTCTATCGTGCAAGAGTATGATCCTGAAAATAACAGCTGGAAGGAAAAAACACCAATAAAAACAGATATAACCGGAATGAGCAGTGCTGTATTTAATAATAAAATATACATTATCGGTGGATACCAATACGGACCAAATAAGACGATAATATTAGATTTGGTTGAAGAGTACGATCCTTCATTCGACCAGTAATCATTCTTCCTTTATCTTTATAACACTTATTTTTCAATGTTTTATCCGAGCAGAAATATATCATTATGCAATCCCTGGCCGGCCGTTTTTTTATTTTCAGGGGGCATTTCTTTATTCGGGTTTTGATCCTGTATATGTCCCTGAATAGGGTGAGGAAGGCGGTTAACCTTAAAAAGCCCATAAAATGCCTGCTAACTGCTGCAGTTTTCAGTATTGAGCATAAAATTATTATTTGACATTACAAATAAAAGAACTAAATTATTAAAATTAAAAAATGGATCACAAAGGAGCCGCGAGTAACGCTAAAAAGCAATTCATGTTGTATAAACGAAAAGGGGGATTGCTTCTGGATTACTTATTAGTGAAAATCCGATTAATATTCATCCTGGCTATATTTCTGACATTGCTTTTTTTGGATTCTTTCCAAGTACTATAGTTGTCTGAAACCCGGATTACTCAAAGAAAGGCTTCCTGAGTAAGGAATACAAATAAAAACATGAAGATATTAGTAACCGGAGCTGCTGGTTTTATTGCCAGTCATGTAGCAGACACTTATATCAATGCGGGACATGAAGTCATCATTGCGGATAATTTATCAGGAGGGACACTGGAAAATGTTCATCCCAAAGCGAAATTTTATCTCATGGATGTCCGTTCTCCCTTGCTGAAAGAAGTTTTTGAGGTGGAAAAACCGGATGTCGTCAATCATCACGCAGCGCAAATGTCAGTCACTCTCTCCCTCAGAGATCCCTCTTTTGATGCTGATGTGAATGTCCTTGGCTTTATCAATTTACTTGAAAACTGCATTAAATTTAAAGTGAAAAAAGTGATTTTCATATCTTCGGGAGGCGCGATTTACGGTGAAGCCTCCGAATATCCAACGACGGAAAAATACTCTCCCAGGCCTCTGAGTCCTTATGCCGTTACCAAGTGTGTTTCTGAAAGCTATTTGTATTACTATCATAAACAATTCGGCCTGAATTATACGACATTACGATATGCGAATGTGTACGGCCCCCGGCAGGACGCCCACGGCGAAGCCGGTGTAGTCTCTATTTTTATCAATAAATTATTAAACCGTGAGACCCCGACCATCTATGCTTACCCTGATCAGCCGGACGGAATGGTGAGGGATTATATATATGTAAAAGATGTGGTTCAGGCAAACCTCCTGGCCCTGGATCATGCTGAAAATGATTTTTTAAATATCGGCACGCAGGAAGAGGTCTCTACAAGCAGATTATATCAAACAATTACCAAAGCGATGAAAACAGACGTTCTTCCGCATAAAGCAGGCCCCCGGCCCGGAGATATCCGGCGCTCTTGTTTAAATTGCGAAAAAGCAAAGAGGATTTTAGGTTGGGCCCCAAAATACAATTTAGAGCAGGGGGTTTTTGAAACATATCAGTACTTTAGCGCCAAACATAAGAAAAAATAAGGGATATGCCATGATCAATCGGTTTCCCTTATCATCTGAAAATTAAAATTCATCTTTCTCATAAAGGTATGTTAAAAAAGACCAGACATAATGTAGAGATATGCAGCCGGGAAGCATTTCACATAATTTTAAATAAAGAGCGGGCCCGGGCTGACCGGAACAACCATGATTTGACCTTGATCCTGTTTGACGTGACCGATTTAATAAAAACAAAATTATTATATAAATTAATCGATGCCCTGGACGGGAGATCCCGGATCATTGACCAGTTCGGATGGTATGACAAGAATTGCATCGGCATTATACTGCCGAACACAAACTATGATGGCGGCAGAAAATTTTTAAGCGATATATACAAATTAATTTCTTCCCAAACCCCTATTCCCGTGGCCAGACAATATCAATATCCCACGAACTGGGTCCATGACCGCCTGGACCTGTTTAAAAAAAATAAAATCCAAAGTATAAAATATATTGAGGGCGTCAATCCCCTATGGGCCAAACCCATTCCTGTTTGGAAAAGATGTTTTGATCTATGCATCTCTATTGTAGCGTTGTTGATAACCCTCCCCCTGTTCGGAATTGTGACCGTCCTCATTAAATTATTTTCAAAAGGACCTGTTTTTTTCAGACAGGCACGGGTGGGTTATAAAGGAAGGATTTTTACCATATTCAAATTCAGGACCATGAAAGTGGGATCAGATACCGGACTTCACTTAAAACATTCTTCTGAATTCATTACGCAAAATAAAACGATGGAGAAGCTGGATCATAAGGATCCCCGTATCATACCCTTTGGCAAATTTTTCAGAAAGACATGTCTGGATGAACTTCCTCAATTGATCAATGTCATTAAAGGCGACATGAGCATCGTTGGGCCCCGCCCCTGTATCCCTTATGAATCGCAGGTCTATCTCCGGTGGCACAAACACAGGTTCGATATTTTACCGGGTATCACGGGTCTCTGGCAGGTAAGCGGGAAAAACCGTTTAACGTTTCAAAAGATGATCAGCCTGGATATCGTTTATTCAAGAAAAATGAGCATCTGGCTCGATTTAGGTATCTTGTTTTTAACGGGTCCCACTGTCCTCATGATGATCTTTGATCAGATTAAAATAAACTATTTTTTCAAAAAACTCAAGAATCATAATATCTCAGAGGATCAATTTAAAAAATTCATTAAAAAGTATTATGTGGATATATATAATGTAGACAAGCTGGAATTTATTGATGAAAAATTAAAAAATTATAATGTGGACCTGATGGATCTCATGACCCTGCTTCAAGAACTGCACAAATTATCTCCTGTTTACAATACCGCAAAAAGATATTTTGGAATCCTTAAACTTATAGAATTTGAAAAACGGTCAAAATCCCACAAAACGGCAGAATAAATAGGGAGCCCCACGGCCCTACGGCAGCCGTGGTTCCGCGGCTACTCCGCCAATAGGCGGAGTCTGGGCGACATCCCGCCCAGAAATCCACTGAAGGTCCATGTCTTTACAGACCTGGTTTTCTGCTGGCGGGATAAAAAATCCGCCCTTAAGTCAAATACCGGTTCTGGCCGCTGATCCTTTTAATAAGTTTAAATAAATTAAATATGTTTTTTCCGCGATTTTTTCCCAATTATAATTTTTCTTTATCAAAAAGATCTCTTTCTTTTTCTGGTGAGCAGGGAGTTTTTTAAAACAAAATTGGCTCATTTTTGCCGACAAGGCATCGATATCGCCGGGTTTGAAATATCTCTCTTTATCAAGGCCGATTTCATGATGAGGCGGGATATCGGAAGCTATTGAAGATAAACCGTAACTTAAGGCTTCCAATAAAGCCAGCGGGAGCCCTTCATGATATGAAGGAATAACAAAAAGTCCGGCCTGGCTGAAAATCGTCCGGAGAGTCAGATCAGATATAAAACCCGTAAAAACAATATTTTCATCGGCAGAATCCAAGAGCGTTTTACTGTAATTATCATTATGATCAGCCCTGCCTGCAATGACTAATTTTATCCCTTTATTATTTTTATTTAACGATAAAAACCGCCTGTAAGCCCTGATGAGATCATGAAATCCTTTTTCGGGCACAAATCTTCCCAGGGCAAAAATATATTTGTTTTTCATTAAGCCGAATTTTTTAAGAATGTTCCGGTCATGATTTCCTGGTTTCACTATAACCCCGTTGGGAAGATTATAAGTCTGGCGTTTAAATCTGGATTGAATAGATTCATCGATATATTTTGCAACAGTAATAACAGCATGAGCTGATGTACACGCAAAAAATTCACCTGCCATAAGGATCAATTTGGCAAATTTATTCCATTTGAGGCGGTTATAATCAGGGCCGTGATGGGTAAAAACGACTTTCATTCCGAGAAGCCGGGCCAGGGGGACAAATAATCCCGGTCCGATAGCGTGTATATGAAGCAAATCCACCTTTTTCAGCCATGCTGTCAATACTCCTGCAAACGTATGGAAATAAGATTCAAAATATTTATTTTTAATACAGGGGAGAACGTGTAATTTTATACCTTTATATTCTTTTATTAAGGGATTAATATAAGATTTTCTGGTAAAGATGGTTAATTCAATCTCTTTTCTGACCAGAAAGGGATAAAGATTTTCGCAATGAGTTTCAATCCCGCCCATGACATGGGGAATACCGCGAAGACCTACTACAGCTATTTTATACGCTTTTTTACAATTCAATGTCATTTTTAAATAAAAGTTTTGCTTTATTTTTAATAACCCATAAGACCGGTTTTACAGGATGATGCCAGATAGCCGGAGCCGCACTTCCGATCATCCAGCAGTTTTTAGAACAAGTTCCTACCATTTGCCGGATTTCCCTGGCTTTTGGACTGTTCCATATCTCTTCCCATGACTGTTCTTTTAAA
This sequence comes from bacterium, assembly GCA_028711675.1. Taxonomy (GTDB): domain Bacteria; phylum Spirochaetota; class JAHITG01; order JAHITG01; family JAHITG01; genus JAQTRT01. The sequence goes on from JAQTRT010000014.1 coordinate 17,953, forward strand.
TTTCCCATACTGTATTTTTTATCCATTCCATTACAGGCCAGTACATCTCCCAGAGGATCGACAAAAAAACCATCCTGCCCCATTTTACACGGCAACAGGCGGGGTTTATTATCAATATAATTAATTAATCCAAAGTTAAAATAAGCACGGAACCATTTTTTTAATTCGTTTGACTTCAGCATTTTAACGATGATTTTCTTGAATTCCGCCTCGACTTTCTTCTTATCATGAATAACATTATCCAGCTTATGGAAATAATGAGAATTATGCAGTGTTGCTGTTGCAAATTCATAACCTAAAGCGCATGATAATTCATACAGATACGTGAGGTCTTCGGCATTACTGTCCTGTACCGTCATCCCGAATCCGATATCTTTTACTCCCCTGTCACGCAGGATTAATAATGTTTTAATGGTCTTATCAAATCCGTTTTTTAACTGACGGATATCGTCATTGTTCTTCTGTAATCCTTCGATGCTGATCCTGATCCCGAGGTCGGGATATTTCGAACAGAGAGAGATGATTTTATCGGTAAAAAATCCATTCGTACTGATAACAATCCGTTTTGCTTTTTTCCGTAATTCTTCAATGATAAGGGGGAGATCCGGTCTGATGAAAGGTTCTCCCCCCGTTACATTGGCAAAAAAAAGTTTGGGCAGTTTTTTAACGATATCAAGCGTTATCTCGTCAGATGTTTTTGTGGGATATTTCCAGACTTCGCACATATTGCAGCGGGCATTACATTTATAAGTGACTATAATCGAAGCGTGTAATTTGGACACAAAATTATTAATCTCCTTTTTTATTTGCTTATTTCAACAGCCGTTAAGGAATGCGGCTCCAATTCAACAGCAAGTGACCCGTTTTTTACGGCATTCATTAAATTAACGGATTTCACACTGACCGTATCCGGATTGTTCTCATTTAATGACAAATAATCCGGTCCGTTTAATATCCAGGCCTCTGCACTGGAAATATTTTCAAATCCTTTCAGTATGATCTCGGAACTCATTTTATTCTTTAAATTTTTATTTAATATCATCAAATAAACCTTATTCTGTTCTTTGTTCATACTGGCATTGACCGTGATATAATCAACCGTGTAACCCCGTTCCTGATACGTGTCCGATTTAACATCAGCATTTAAAAGGAATTCTCCAAAATGATTATGATAAAGTTCAAAGACGTAATAATTGGGCCTTTTATGATACCGGTTTCGCAGTTTATCCGCTTCATTTTGAAAACCATTATAAATCATTCCCCAATGTTCATTGATAAAGTTCCAGTTATTGGCCATCAGGATATTATTTTCGGGCTTCATGAAAATTCTTAATAATTCAGCATTGATAAGCGCATTTCCCAAAGTAAACTGATAAGGGATGGAAGAACGCATAAAGAATCCGCCGTTGAATTCCGTGATAGCCAGGGGGATATCGCGTTTGGCGTACTGTTTCAATAATTTTAATGTTTTTTGATAATGAGGTTCTGTAATGACAGCCGGCATACCCAAGCACATTAAAAAAAGCTTATCAACAGGAATAGATTCCAGTTCTTTTCCATAGCCGGGCGCCGGATATGAATGTAAAATCCCGAAATCAACTTTATTTTTTATAATGGGTATTATTTTTTTGTTCCACTGATCGGTATCCAGGACAACGCCTATCTGGATAGAGGGATCAACGGCTTTCATCGCATCATAATATTGTAAATAGCGACGTGCATAAGCTTCGGGTTTCACTTCTTTTGTACGGATATGGTCGCCATGCCAGACCTCATTGCCGATTTCGAAATATTTGACTTGGAATGATCCAGGATGTCCGTTTTCAGCCCTCAGACCGGGCCAGGAAAATGTGTTTTTTGGGGCAGTGAGTTTGTTATCTGTATTCTGATCAAGAGGAGCGTTTAAAAAAGCCACTAAATCAGCTGCATCCTGAGGCGTATCTTTAAAATAGCTGAGTGTAATAACTGCATCAGCGTTCAAATCATGACAGACCCCGCAAAATTCATATAATCCGAATTTGAAACTGTTGCGTCCCTTTTTAACAGCCTTTTTCCATTCATAGCCATGGGAACCGCATCCTCCGGGAAAACGCATAATGGATATTCCTGCCTCTTTCCCTAATTGCATGACATTGGAAACAGGCTCCATCCGGACGGGGTTCCATAATCCGGCCCCGTATTCCCGGTAACCATGAAAATTTTTTGCCCATGGTTCTTTTGATGAAAAGGCAGGATCATGTGCCAGCACGTTATTCCCAAAAATATATTTATTCACTTCACCGATACTTTTTGTACAATCAACGGTTATCTGATTGTTGGCTGAACAGCTGTTACTCAGGATAATCGCATATGCTATGATCAAAAAAAAGAGTATACTCCGATTCTTCATCATTATCCTTACTCCCGGGTTCAGTTATGTCCTTTTTCTTAAATGAAAAATTATTTTCATCGTTTCTTTGAAAATTCAAGGGAATCTTATATATTTACTTGAAAAATCACCCTATACTAATACTCATTTTGCCTGAATAATCAAGTTTATTCTTAAGAATTCTTTTTATTTCAAGCTGATTGATTTTTATTTTAATGTTCACATGATCAGGAACATAAAAAGTAAAATTCATCAAATCTTCCGGCCCCGGTATATAGGATCCCCGAACGGGATCGTCAATGGATTTAATGGTTATACAGCCGTTCCCGTTCACAAGGGAATAATCCCAGTTTAAATATTTATGTTTAATATAATAATCAAGCAGCCGGAGACTTGAGGCCACATATATTCTTCCGCTATCCGCTTCTTGCCTTAAATTCCGTAAAGCCTGGATCGTCAATCTGTTTTTATCCTGATCCAGATCAAAATTTTTTCCTAAATGGACATAGACGAGGGAGTACGCTTTTCTTGAGATCAAATTTTTTAAAACCTTTTTGGAAATCAGATAATACAGTTCTGAGAACGAATCGCCGGCAGCGGCTCCCTTAAAATAATTGTTATAACGGATAAATTCATACATTTTACGCTTGTCACGGAGGGTTATGATATGGACCGGTTTATTGGCCGGGAAAAAACGATATTTTTTGCTTTTCAATAATCCCATTATTATTTTTAATACTGTTTTCACAGCATTTAAACCGGAAGAAAAAAAATGTTTAAAATCGATAATAAGTAAAATACTTTTTAAAGTTACAGGCGCGTCCTGGCCGACGATACTGGTGAGACTGTCCGTCCAGATATATTTGACGCCGTAATCAGCCGTAAGATCCAGATGATACTCTTTTTGACCGGGGATATCTCCTTTGCCGAAACACCGGTATTTGCACAGATTACCCGGAAACGAAGCGTGATCAATCCACATTTTTAAAAAAACATCGTTTTTTCTTAATTCCGCAAGAGTCCTTTGCGCATCCTTCCGGATAAAATCATCTTTTTCACCATAACCGTGAAAGGCCTCAATATTACCGTTCCTGATATGTTCTATTATTATCTTTTTATCATCAGGACAAGATGAGAATAAAGAGAATTCATCCTTTTCATGAAAAGGGAAGAATGTATTGGTAAATGTAATCCCGATTTCCTTATTCATGAATTCCTGGATTTTAAGGAATTTTCCGGCGGAATCCGTATGATCAATATCACTGCAGATGGAAAGTGCTGCCTGAAAAGGATACGGGAATTTCCTTAATTCAACTTCTGCTTTCATGTATGACATCCTTGTAAACTATTAATAACCGTTGATAATACAAATCCGAATTATACTCTTTCCTGACCATTTTATGGGCATTTATTCCAAATTTCCTGATTAATCCCGAGGACCGGGATAATTTAAGGATTTTTTCCCTCAGATCGGAAGAATTTCCGTGCTGAAAAGTGTATCCCGTCTTTCCGTTAATAACCAGTTCCGGTATTCCGCCGATCCTGGCGCCCACGGCAGGTTTGCCCAGGGCAAATGCCTCCAAAACAGATAAGGGGTTATTCTCATAACATTCGGAAGGCAGTACCAGGAACATGGATCTTTTAATCTCCTGATGAAGCTTCTTTCCTGTCTGATATCCCAGGAAACGGACATTGCGCAGGGATCCGGACTTGACCCTGTTCTTTAATTCTGCTTCAAGCGGCCCCGTGCCGATGATTTTTAATTTCAAGTCCAGGCCCTCGACAGCATCCAATAAGGTAAACAGTCCTTTTTCAGGTGAAAGACGGCC
>JAQTRT010000223.1 GCA_028711675.1 bacterium
CGTTGTTATTAAACCTCAGGCCATTCTCACTGTTAGAATAGCTATGAACCCGCACGATCGTGCATTGAGTGGAATTTTCTATCCGGATACCGTCATTATTGGCGTTGGTTATCCGGATATTCTGGATCCTGATCCTGGAAGAATTCCGGATATCAACACCCCTGTTATTACCTGTAGCAACGATGCGGGGATAAAAAGATAAATTTGTGTTCATAATGCGGATATTCTGCCGGCCGTTGATATCCAACACCGTATAATCCTCGTCATCCAGGACAACGATCCGTTCATAGTTGGTAATATTGCAGATAATGATCACGTCCTGTATCTGCTGGGCTGCCGAAAGAACTGTTAAATAAGGCGGGGAAGGCGAGGGATTGTTCCTATTTACATAATGGGTCTTGTTTGCCGTAAAACCGGAGAACGGCAGGCAGATCAACGCAAAGAGGAACAAGAAGGACCGGACCAATAGAATATTTTTCTTTTTCATAAGGATATCCCGTCACAGCAATCAATCCCTTCGGTGCATAGAGCAAGCCTGATTTAAAATATCCTGCTATGAAATATTATACCCTGTTTTTTGATATTTTCCATACTTTCCGGTCACGGCACAGGTGAGTTCTGTTGTTCGTCCTCACTGATATATTTAATCAGCCTGACAACATTCATTTTCTTGATATAATGGTAAGTAACCTCGTCCATGAGGCTGTTCATGAAGTAGATACCCAGCCCTGATTCCCTTCCTTCCCTGACGTGTTTTTCCAGGTTTATCTTTCTCCGCTTCCTGATCCGGATCTTCCTGCCGTAGCTTTCCACGACCACGATGATCTTCTTTTTCTCAGGACTTACGTTTATGGTGATGATGTACTTTTTTTCCGGATCATCCCTGTAAAAATGGCGGACCACATTAGCGCACGCTTCGTCGCAGGCCAGTACGACCAGGTCGGAGATGGCGCTGCTTACACCGGCATTCTGGAGCTGCAGGTGGATGAATTCCCTGCCGAGGGCCAGACTCTCCCCGCTGCCCTGCAGTTCTATGCTTTTCACCACTCTTTTCAGCGGATTTTTCAGGTCGATGACTTTTCTCCTGAGATAAATTTTTTATCCTTGTATCCTTGAACTTAATTTAACCTTTTCACTTTCTCTTTCTACTATTTTTCAAAAAAGCTGATCCATAGAACAGGGCGGGGACCTTCTTCTGTCCGGGACAGGCCTGTTCTATTTATTTTTCGACCATCCGCATTTTTCCTGTATCATTTTGGTCCGAAAGGACCAGATCCATGTGTACATCATTCTTATCAGCGGGGATACGGCAGAAGAGCTGTTCTTTGAAGCACAAGCCTATCTTAAAACCCTTCACTTTTTTCAGAAAACGGTCAAAATAACCTTTTCCCCTTCCCAGCCTGTTTTGCTCAGCATCAAAAGCCAGCCCCGGCACCAGGATGATATCAAAGCTTTGTCTCCGGCTCTTGAAAACCCTGGTTGGCGCAGGCTCGAGGATATTATAACTGCCTCTTTCCAGGCAATCCATTCCTGTGATCCGGTAAACACTGATCGCCCTGCTTACGGGATCGATCCTGGGTACATATACTTTTTTCCCGTGTTTCAAACAGAGATCGATGATGCGCCTGGTATCCACTTCCTGCTCAAGGGAAACATAGGTAAAAACATGAACGGACCTTTTAAAACGTTCAAGACCGATAAGCTTTTTCCGGATACGCGTGGACCCGTGCTGCCGGCTTTCCATGCCTGCCGTCACTTTCCGCATTTTTTTTCTGATCCTGTCCTTGTTTCGTTTCATGAAGGTCCTCTTTTTTTTCCTTTGGGAGCCGGAATAAAATCCATGGCCCTGATCTTTTTATGGTAGTTCACCCCGAATCGGTGCGCTTCATCCCGTACCTGCTGAAGGAGCTTCAGTCCCTGATGGGAACGTCCCAGTCTCAGGGGCGCGGAAACACCGGGCAAAAAGATCTCCTCCTCCTTCTTGGCCAGAGAAATGATTGGCAGGTTCACGAGCCCGAGCTGCTTCAGGGAATCCAGAGCTGAATGAAGCTGGCCCTTGCCGCCGTCGATCAGGACAAGGTCCGGGAGGTCTTTCTTCTCCTCTTTCAAACGCCTGTACCTTCGCGAGACGACTTCAGCCATCATCCTGAAATCGTCAGCGCCTTCCACGGTCCTGATCCTGAACCTCCGGTATTCATTTTTATCAGGCCTGCCCTCTCTGAACCTTACCATGGAACCTGCCGAATGTGTGCCTGAGATATTGGAGATATCGAATCCCTCGATGACGCGCGGTTCCCGTTTCAGATGCAGGTCCTTCTTCAGCGCAGCCATCTGTTTCTTCACGTCCCTGTACTGCCTGGTCATAAAATAATTCTGCAACTCCGCGAGACCGTTCTCTTCGGCCATCTTCAGAAGTTTCTCTTCACCCGCGTCCGCCGGAAGCCTGATCCGGAACTCTTTCCGGGACCGGAAATAATACTCCAGAACAACTTCATCCTCAATGGCAAAAGGGACGATGATCTCCTCCGGCACAAAGGGCATAGTGAGATAATATTGTTTTATAAAAACATTGAGCACCTCTTCCCTGGTGTCCATGCTGTTCCTGATGAAAAAATTGTTCTTCCCGAGTAATTTTCCGTCCCGGATGAAAAGCATGGTCACGTTGAATATATTCCCCTGTTCCGTGACAGCCAGTACGTCCCGTGTACGGAAATCACTGCTGATGATCCTCTGCTCTTCCATGATATCCCGAATGGCCCTGATCCTGTCGCGCACCAGGCCTGCTCTCTCGAAATCAAGACGATCCGAACACTGCTGCATCTCCTGCTCCAGTTTCCGGATCAATTCCCCGTTCCGGCCCTGGAGAAAAAGGACGACCTGGCCCAGCATCTTCCGGTACGCATCCGGATCGATATTTCCCCGGCATACGGCCAGGCACTGTTTCAGTTGAAAATTCAGGCACACTTTTCCGCAGGGTTTGGCAAACAATCCGGACCTCGATTTCAGTTCCAGCTTTTTACTGCATTTCTTAAGGGGGAAAAGGCGGCTGATCATCCGGAAAATATTCCTGAGGGAACGCACGCTGGTATACGGCCCGAAATACATATTGCCGTCGTTCTTCCGGTCGCGCGTAATCAGGATCCGGGGATATGGCTCCGTGGCCGTGGAGACCCTGATAAATGGATAACGCTTATCGTCTTTCAGGATGATATTGTATCTGGGCTGATGTTTCTTGATCAGGTTGTTCTCAAGGATCAGGGCTTCCGTTTCATTGGCCGTCACGATGAGATCGATCTTCTTCACTTTCCCCACCAGGACCCTGGTCTTAGGGTCCGGGGAGGGACGTGTAAAGTAGGACGAAACCCTGCTCTTCAGGCGAAGGGCTTTACCGACATAGATGATCCTGTTGCTCTTGTCCTTCATCAGGTAAACACCCGGCTGTCCGGGCAGGTTCTTTAAGAATTCTTTCTCCATCCTGTTAAAAATATATGCTTGAAGATTAATATGTCAAGCGGAAATACAAAGCACAGGCTCTAAAGGCTGAATACGGAAATAAAGGTTGTAAAGGTTATAAAGGAAAAGAAAAACCTCTGTTGACAATGTCTTTACCTTTTTAACCTTTAAAGCCTTTATCCCCTTTATAGCTTTTATAGCCTTCTCTTCGTGCCTTTGTGTCCTGGTGGCAATGATTTCTGTTTTAAACGTTTAAAAAATTTGACAAAAGATATGAAATGAATAATGTAGTAAGGGGAAAATCAAAGGGGTATCGCGAAAAACCAAATGAAGGAGGTTCTCCCATGACAACACAGATAAAATGGATCCGGCTGGGAATCATGCTCAGCATTTGTTCTTCTCTCATCGCCTGTGCTTCCCTGCCCCAGAAAGAACTGGATGATGCCAGGAAAGCCATTATGGAATCGGAGAAGATCAATGCAGTGAAATACGCCCCGGACGAGCTTCAGAGCGCGAAGAGCTTCCTGGATACAGCTGAGAACCAGGTAAAACAGAAGGAGAACAAGCAGGCCAAAGAGAACGCCCTCAAGTCAAAAGCCATGGGCGACAAGGCATATTACATGGCCATCGAACAGTTCGTCAAGGACCAGAACGAAGGAACGGCTAAAAGCATGGAGGAAGCCAAAGCCAGCCATGCCGATATAGCAGCTGCGGACCAGTACCAGGATGCGGAGAAATTATATTCCGATGTGCAGAAAGATATGGAAAAATTAAAGGTGCTTTCCCTGAAATTAAAACAGGAAGAGTCTTTAAAGAAACCCGAATAAGGAGATCTTAATCATGAAAAAAATAATTTTTATCATAATCATCGCGGTGTTTTTAACCCTGGATCTATCCGGCCAGGGAGATACGGCCAAGACCAAAGAAGACCAAACCGCTGAATCCGACAGGATCAAGCTGGAAATACAGGACCTGGTCGGCAGGATCAAGGCCAACAACGAAAAAGCACGAAGCTTATTTGACGAGGCTAAGATCAAAGCAGACAGCCTGAAGCAGGAAGCCGGGCAGAAACTGGATTTTTTAAATGAAGCCATCATCAAAGCCGGGAAAAGCAAAAGCACGGACAAAGCTGAACTGGATAAGGCCGAGATCCTGAATAAGGAAGCTAAAAGAACATTCAAGGAATTCCAGTACAGCCAGACCATTGACACGGTAAATAAAGCCCTTGGCCACATCAGCGACATACCTGTGGTCTCCCTGACTATCGCACCCCAGCTCTTCTCTCCGGACGAAAGCCTGAAAAACGTCCTCACCCTGACGCCTGACATGTTCTCCCTGCACAAAGTAACCAGCTGGACCCTTTTCATCAGAAAGAAGGAAGAAAACGACAAAGAGGAAGTGGAGGTCATACGCTGGGAGGGAAGCGATCTCACTACTAATACCATTGAATGGGACGGTAAATCGGATAAAAAAATGGTCCTGGACAGCGCCAGCAGTTATATCGCTGAAATGACCGTGCGCGACGAGAAAGGCGGCATGGGAAAATCGAGCCAGGTTAAATTCAAGACGGACATTTTTACCACCAGGACGGAAAGAGGGCTTCTGATCAATATATCGAGCATCAAGTTCGATTACAACAAGGCGGACCTGAAAAC
>JAQTRT010000224.1 GCA_028711675.1 bacterium
CAAATTCCAGACGATGTTATATCAAAAAATCATTAGGATATTCATATCATGAACATTATCTACTGCGGCTCAGCTGATTTTTCCATGCCTTCGTTGGAATATATTTATCATAATCATGATCTTGTGGCAATCCTTACACAACCGGATAAACCTCAGGGCCGTGGATTAAAAATGCAATGCTCGAAAATCAAGAATTTTTCTTTAAACCATAATATTAAGCTTTTTCAACCTGAAAATTTAAATGATGAAAATTTTATCTCTCTTTTATCCCGTTTTAATATTGATATCATTCTTGCTGTTTCATACGGTAAGATCTTCCCTGAAAAAATGATCAAGATCCCCAAGATCTGTTGTTTAAATGTTCACCCTGCCCTCTTACCGGGATATAAAGGGCCATCCCCGATACGCTGGGTTCTGATTAACGGAGAGACCGTGACAGGTGTATCCTCCCATGTCATTGATGAACATATAGACGCAGGGAAAATTATTTACCAATCAACATTGGAAATTGAAAAATCAGATACGTATGATTCCTTATATCAGAAATTATCTATTTTAGCTGCTGATGTAGTAAAAAGAAGTCTTAATACTGATCTTTTAAATATGCAAATTAAAATAACAGATGTCTATAGAACAATGAACTTTTATGCCAGGAAATTAAATAAAGAGGATTTGTATATTAATTGGAATAAAAGCTCCCAAGAAATCCTGAACCTGATCCGGGCTTTGTATCCTGAACCTTGCGCTCAAACGGTGTACAGAAATGAACTCATAAAAATCTATTCTTCTGAATTAGCAACTAATATCCCAATGGATTCATTTCACAAGACAGGACAAATCCTTTATGCGGATCAAAAAAACGGGATCGTCATTAAGACCAACGACGGTTCTATTAAACTGCTTGAAATACAAAAACAGAACAAGAAACGATTGTATTATAAAGATTTTTTAAATGGTATAAAAATAATACCGGGAGAGGTTTTAAGTAATGTTAAAAATTAAATTCACTAATTTTAAAAAAATCATGGATTATATCAACCAGTTGAAACAAACACCCCTAGGTTATGCTTCTGTTTTTAGCTCCTTGAAAAAAATGGTCCTGTTTTTTATTTTATATCTCTTTATTACAGGATTAACAGCCATTATTATAATATTTTCCTTTAATAAAAAACAAGAGATCGTCCTTGTACCAAAGGTTATCAATATGGAATTTTATAATGCTTATAAAATACTGCATTCCTATGACTTTAATGTGGAAATTGAATTAAAAAGCTTTAATAATATTAACAGTGGCCTTGTTGCCTTTCAGTCTCTTCAGGAAGGGAAAAAAGTTAAAAAAGGAAGAAAAATCAAGCTCATTATCAGTTCCGGAGCTGTCAGTGCAGATCATGATGAAACATCTGATGACGCTACATTAAATTCCTATATCATTAAGTTTAAACTTCCTGAAAGTTATTCGGAGGGGAGGGTTAAAATATTGTTCAGTGACAATAAATATAGCGATAAGGTAATTTTTAATGAGCTGGTCTATCCCACCAATAAAATCATGATTCCCATAAAAATTTATGGAAATGGGATTCAAAAGATATATATTAATGATGAATTGTATATTGAAAAGGATATTGAATAAATGGTGAAACTATCACCCTCGATCCTGGCTTGCGACTTTTTAAATATAGAAAAAGAAGTAAAAGCCATGCAAGATGCCCAGGTGGATTATATTCATTTTGACATTATGGATGGTCATTTTGTTCCTAATATCACATTTGGGACAAAATTTGTTAAATCTGTTAAAAAAATAACAAAAATACCTTTTGATGTCCATCTGATGATCCACAGGCCGGAGAGATATATAGATGAATTTGCTGAAGCTGGAGCTGATATCATTACTTTTCATTCAGAAACGACTCATTTTCCCATCCGTTTGACCGAACAGATAAAAAAAAAGAAATGCCTGGCAGGGATTTCGATCAATCCCGGAACCTCCCTCCATCAGATCATGGATATTCTGAATTATGTGGACCTTATTTTATTAATGAGCGTAGAACCCGGTTTTCACGGACAAGCATTTATTGAAAACTGTTATGATAAGTTAAAGACCTTGAAGGAGATCATAACTCAAAAAGGAGTGAAGACACTGATCGAGATCGACGGGGGAGTAAGTCGTGAAAATCATGCCAAGCTGATAAAAAATGGAGCTGATATACTGGTCATCGGTGCGGATTTCTATAAACAGACGAATTATAAAAATTATGTTAATGAGATAAAAAATGGATAAAAACAATTTTGATATAATTAAATTTGGTTCGCAACTGAATGAAGTTAAATTAATCCAATACGTTTTTAATTCTATTGCTTCGATCATTAAGTATAAGCTCAACTGTGTGCTTTATCTACATAATAAAACAACGAATATCAAGAAAGTTTACTGCCTGAACGACACAAGTGAAAAAGGGATCATCAGATTAAAATATAGCGAGAAGATCGAATTCCATAATCGGATCGTGGATTATAAAATAATTAATTTTAAATTAGAATTAAAAAACCAATATTTTAAAATGATCTTTTATATATTAGGCGATAAAAAGCAGATTTTAAACCCTTATAAAAAAACCATCCTGCAGTTGATTGATTATCTGTTTTTACAGTTAAACAGCATGTTCCGGTATCATGAATACCTGGAGAATATCAAGACCAGGGAGAAAGGAATTATTGGATTGAATGAATTTGCTGATCTCCTGAATTATCTGGAGACCAGCGAAGAAACGGCCTTTCAATCGATGTTCCTGGGATTCGCTGCTGAATCCATTGAGGCGAACCGGGTCACATTTTATTTTTATGAAAAGGAACGTAATATTCTTTATCCCAACGCCATTATGGTCTATAAAAACAAAAAAGTCGTTCCTTATGATTATTATTCAGAATTAAAGGATATAACCATAAAAGCAGGTGAAGATGTTTGCGGGAATACCATCATTAATAAAGAACCGGTTTTTATGGATAAAGTAAATCAAGATATTTATAAAGGTTATGTGGATAAAAAAATTAATTTAAACATTAATTCCATAATCGATATTCCCATTATTATCAGGGATAATATCATTGGTGTGCTTGAATTGGCCAATTCCACAGAGAATAAACCGTTCAGTAAATTTGATTTTTATATAGTATCCATCATAGCCAAACTGGCCATGACCAAACTGGAGCAAGGAGAATTGTATAACTGGGCTATGATCGATAACCTGACTCAATTATACAATTATCATTATCTTCAAATCTATTTGAATAATGAAATGGCAAGGACAAAACGGTATGCCAAAGAGCTGGGATTGATCTTGATCGATATCGACAATTTTAAAAAGATCAATGATAATTACGGCCATTCAGCAGGGAATATCGTCTTAAGAAATATATCCAAGATCATCAAGCAAAATATACGGGTCAATGTTGATATTCCGGTCCGATACGGCGGAGATGAATTTTTGATTATTCTTCCTGAAACCGATACCGAAGGAACGAATATGCTGGCTTCCCGGGTACTTGATATTATCAGGGCATATGATTTTCAACTGGAAGGTTCTACGATTAAAGTCACATGCAGTATGGGTATCAGTAATATTAATTCCGAGTCCTTTTCGGAAAATAAGGATGAGATCATTAAGAAAGCCGATGTTGCATTATATAAAGCTAAAAATTCCGGCAAGAACCGGATCGTATCAGCAATATAAATAAACTATGACGATACATACATTCATCGATGCGCTAAGGGAACTGTTAATCATCCTGCCCGCCATCTTTTTAACCATAACACTCCATGAGTATTTTTTAGGCTTTACTGCCTTTAAACTGGGCGATATCACTCCACAAGCCAGCGGTTCGGTGAAATTTAATCCTCTTTTGTTCATTGATAACCTGGGATTAATCAATTTTATTTTGTTCCATTATGGCTGGTCGAAAACCACGGCATTTGATCCGCGTAATTTTAAAAGGCCGTTCCTATTTAGTGTCCTTTCCATACTAGCTGGTATGTTTTCCAATTTTATCGCTGCTTTTTTTTTTATTTTGCTGATCATTCTTTATAAACCAAATCCGCTGGGTTATATTTATAATCTCTTCATGACGATTGTCCAATTTAATTTAAATTATTTTTTACTGAATTTACTACCCCTGCTTCCTCTGGATGGTGGCAAGATCATCTCCTTCCTTTATCCGGAATACAATAAATTTGAAATCGTCGGTATTATCTTATTGATGCTTTTTTTCCTTCTTAACCTGACCAGGTTTTTTGATCTGATTGTTTATAATATCATTAATCTTTTTATTTAAGAGGATTTATTAAATGGAAATTGTTTTAAGTGGCATACAGCCGACCGGAAAATTGCATTTAGGGAATTATATCGGAGCTATAAAGAATTGGGTTAAGATACAGGAAGAATATCATTGTATCTATATGATCGCGGACCTTCATTCATTGACCACGTTAACCGGAAAACCACAGCCTCTTCAAGAGAATATTATTGATATCTACATGGATCTGCTTGCGTGCGGGATAGATGTTCAAAAAAGTATATTGTTTATACAGTCTTCCGTACCGGCCCATACCCAGCTTCATCTTATCTTATCTATGATCACTCCCCTGGGCTGGCTCGAGCGGAATCCCACCTTTAAGGAAAAAAAACAAGAATTAAAAAATATGGATATCAATAATTATGGATTTCTTGGTTATCCTGTTCTTCAAGCCGCGGACATACTTATCTATAAAGCCAATAAAGTACCTGTTGGTTATGATCAATTGCCCCACTTGGAGATCACAAGAGAGATTGCCAGAAGGTTTAATAGTCTGTATCAGGAATATTTTCCTGAACCCCAGCCTTTATTAACCCAGGTACCGAAGATAGTGGGTTATGACGGAAGAAAAATGAGTAAAAGTTATGACAATGCTGTTTATTTATCTGATTCGCCTGAGGTCATTGAAAATAAATTGAAAAAATTCATTACTGATCCGAAGAAGATCCGTAAAAACGATCCGGGTGATCCAAACATCTGCACCATTTTCCCGTTTTACAGGATTTTCGCCGATACCCACGTCAATTCTGAAA
>JAQTRT010000225.1 GCA_028711675.1 bacterium
TAGCCTTCTCACGGTCAAGGGCAGTGGAGGCCTGGTCTATGATCGAACGGATCCCCTGTATTCTTTTACTCTCTTCTGTTTCCGGCCTGCTGCATAAACATAGCACACCGAAATTGCGGATAGGGAGTATGATAAGGCTGTTTTGTTTGAGAATGCAGGCCAGGGCATCTGCTGTTTTCCCGGGCAGCGGGACGGGAACGTCCCTGAACAGGGCCTGGATATCTTTGGTAAAAACGGTCTTTGCCTCCTGATAGGAGCATGCAATGGAATTATCGCGGGAATCAAGAGGAATGCCCCGGTCCCTTAACAAATTTCTAAGGGGACCCAGGCAGTCCCGGGTCTCTTTTTCAGGGGATAATGCCTGTTCCCTGATCCTGAGGGTATTTTCCTTGATTTCAAATATAAGGGGAAGTTCATAACCCATCTTTCCGGAATAATCCGTAATGATATCGTATATCTCATCCGTGCTTTCGGAGGAATTGAATTCAGCCGTTGCTTCTGCCAGCAGGGATATCTGTTTGTTCTGTTCAAAAAGTTCTTTTTCATAGAGCTTGATCTCCATGATCTCCCGGGCTACGAAGACTGTGCCGGCTATTCTGCCTTCTTCGTTCCTCAGGGGTGAACTGGAGAAAAGGACCGGTATTTCCATCCTGTCCTTCCTGATAAGGTCCGCTTCCATGTTCTTTAAAGTCTTGCCTTTCAGGATATTTTCCAGGGCTTGATTTTCCCGGCCTTTCTCCCTGATCAGCAGGCTGATGTGTTTGCCTTCCAGATCTTTCCGGGTAAATCCGGACGCGTCGAGGACGGCCTGGTTAATGGAAAGGACCAGGCCTTCACTGTTCAGGAGGATGAGGAACTCCTCCATGGTGGATATAATGTTCTCTGCAGCCGTGTATGGCGTGATGATGAAAAATTTATACTGGACAATGGAATAAGCCACACCTACGGTAAAGATCAGGACAAAGATATTACCGATGAGCGGGACCGAGCGGATGCCCAGGACCGGAAGGATGACGTCAAAAAAGCTTCCTCCCAGGAGGCTGACGATGATGGCCTGGACAATAACCTTAGCCAGTTTTTTTTCACTCGTTTTTATTGCCTTCCGTCCGTATCCGATGATGATGAACACGGAAAGCACGGTGAAAGAGACATAGTAAGCATAAAACATATAGGACAGGACCGGGCTGACCCGGCTAAAAGACCAGCCGTAAGGCTGTTTTTCCGGATGGCCAAGGAGCGCCTTTGTCCATTGCATATAGATGAAAAATACAGGAATGAGGATGATGGCTGATAGAATAAATTTATTCTTAAAGACACGCTGTTTCCGGGAAAATGCAAGGGCGAAACAGAGCAGGACGCTGGCGAAACTGATCCATCCGATGGAGGAAATGTCCAGCAGCAGCAGGGCATGATCTCTTGTGGTGGAGATGCTGGGATTATGGACAAAAACATCGGAGAAGTTCCATATTAAAAAACAGATCATGAGAAGGGTGAATGTGATATTAAGAGGGGACCTTCGGTTCCTGAAAAGGACAAAAGCAGACATGTAAGCGCATACAAGGATACAGCTGAAATGTAAAAACGGGAGGATGATGATTCCGATATGACCCATAACTGTTCCATTACCTTGACCGTAATCCGGGGATCTGTCCGTTCGCGGTGTTGCGTCAGGACAGGTTCACCGGGTAATGTGCATAAGTCTATTAGCCGTGCTCTCCTGGGAGTATTATACCCAAATGGAAAAGTTTGTCAATACAAATAAGGAGTGAATGTTTCCGGCCGGGCGGAGTTCTTTCCTTGACATCAGACTCAGATTGATTATACTGATATCATAAAGGAGCGTTTCAGCATGGTTTTCCATAAGCAAACAAGCGGACCGGAAGAAGCATCCTTTTTCCGGATAAAAATATGTTTCAGCAAGGAGGGCAGATTATGAAAGAACAAGGTTTTTTCAGCAGTGTATATGGCCTGTCGTTCATCGGCGCAGCCGTTTATTTTATCCAGCATTCAACCACTTTCTGGGCCGGGGTACTGGGTGTCATCAAGGCCGCTGTGTGGCCGGCTATGCTGATGTATAAGGTATTTGAATTGCTGAAGATGTGACAGGAAGGGGATGTTCCTCTCCGGAAGCTCTCGTCATCCGGGGGCCCGGCTGGTTATATTTTAATATCCCAGATCCGCATCCTTTTATATATCTTGCCGCCCATTTTTTCAATAGGCTTGATAATAGCTAAATTATCCTCCAGTTCCCAGGAGAGCTCGCCGAATTGTATGCCGTGTTTTTTCCCGGATTCGAAAGGATGGACATAGAGGTAAGCGTCGAGGCCCAGGCCCCGGTATTTCGGCATGACGCCTGCCAGGAAAAGCCGGGCGCGTTTGAACTTCGGCTTGGGTTTGATGAAAAGCCTCCAGGCCAGGTTGAGCAGCTGCATGGTCTCCTGCATCCAGAACGGGAATTTCCTGGCCCAGAAGGTGCATTCCATGTAATCATACAAAGAGCAGGCCATTCCCACAGGTTCTTTATTGGGGCCTTCGATGATCACTACAAGCCCTTCAGCCGCGATCATCTGCATGTTCTCAGCCAGTTCATTGAACTGCCGGGACGTGATGGGGCTGAATCCCCAGTTCTCGGCCCAGGCTGCTTCATAGATGTCCATGATGATCCTGAAATCTTCTTTTGTCTGTTTCTTGTTCAGGTGCCTGAAAGTAAATCCTTTCGATTCCATCCTTTCCCTGACCAGCTGGGCGATACGGGCGATCTTTTCCGGTATGGGCTGCGTGATGTCAAGGGAAAAGGCGATAAGATCTTTTGTTTTTTCCATCTTATAATTCTTGCACAGGTCCATGTAATAGGGCGGATTATGCGGCATCATGAAAAAACGGTGCGTGTCGAACCCTTCATAGAGCATGCCGATCTCATCCTCCGTGTCAGAGCTCATGGGCCCCCGCATCACTTCCAGGCCTTTCTGTTTCAGCCAGGCCCGGACCGTGTCAAACAAGGCATTGGCTGTTTCCTGGTCATTGATGCATTCAAAGAAGCCCCAGAACCCGGTTTTGTCATGCTGGTAATTATTATGCTTGGGATTGTAGAGGGCCGCGATGCGGCCTGCTGTCTTTCCGTCTTTTATGGCAATGAAGAAATCTCCGTCCCCGAACTCAAAGAAGGGATGTCTTTTTTTATTTGTGCGTTTCTTAAGGTCCATGATAAGGTCAGGAGCCCAGTGAGGATCGTTCTTGTAAATAGTCCACGGAAGCCTGATAAAACTGGCCATGCCCGCCTTATCATCCGTTACTTTTTTTATTTCCACTGCCATGTTTTCCTCCTTTTTCAATGTTGTTCTGCGCCGGAACGCGGTTAAAGCGCGCGAACATATCACGGTTGCGCTTCTTGATTTTATCCTGTATAATATTATGCTTTAATCTATTGTCAAATTTATTTAATGAAAAAGGCCGGTTTACCTGAATTTTATCTGTTTTTGCGGAAATGATTTGACAAAAAAATGGGTTTTAATAATAATTAAATGAGATATAATAAAACAGATACAAGCGCAGGTCCCGGGAGGAATTATGTTATTTATGTTCTTATCAAACCGTTCTGTCGGCGGGCAGTTCAGGGAACCGACCGGTTTTTTCGGCCGTTTGTTCGCCAGAAGGATGAATAAAAGGAACAAGCCTCTTTATCAGGCTGCTTTCCGGCAAATGGATATCCGTCCGCACGATCTTATTTTAGAGGTGGGCTTCGGGAACGGCCTTTCACTGCAATGGCTTTCAGGGCTGGCCTCTGGGGGAAAGGTCTTCGGCATCGATATCTCGCTTACCATGATGAAGGAAGCGGAACGCATCTGCCGTTCCCTGATCCGGGCCGGGAAGATCGAGATCTTACAGGCTAACAGCGGGTCCATACCTTATCCGGATGATTTTTTTGATAAGATCTGCACAATCAATACTATCTATTTCTGGGATGATCCGGATAAAACAGCCAATGAGCTGCGCCGAGTCCTGAAACCCTCGGGCCGTGTCTTTCTTTCGTTCAGATCTAAAAGCCATCTTCAGAAATATAAGCATACCAGATATCATTTCCGGTTCTATGAACCGGAGGAAGTGGAAAAACTTCTGGCACGGAACGGATTCCGGGATATCCGGTATATTGAGGAAAACGGGAAGGACGGTCATTTTTTTTCTTTCGCGGCTTTAAAATAAGAAGTGACAGGCCTGAACTGGACATATAGGGGAGAGTTGCAGAGAAGGCGGGGAAGGTTTATTATACTCTCCCCTATATGCAGTTTTATTATTTTCCTGTATGACCTTGTAAAAGAACGAAATATCATATTTTCATCATCCTCGCCCGGATTGTGTCCCGATGCCGTTAAAATCCGCCCGGCATTCCGCTGCCGCCCATGCCTCCGCCCATTCCGCCCCCTCCGGAGGGGGGTCCGCCTCTTCCCTGCTCAGGCATTCCTGAGCCTGAAGCTTGTTCCCATATATTATCTTTTATGTCATCAAGAACATCTTTCTGGACTTCAGTTAAAAGGCTTTCGATCTGTGAAATGACCTGATCGGAACCTGAACCCTTTCCCGTACTGTTTCCGCCAGTCGGACCACCAGCCGGAGGTCCTCCCCTTGACATGCCATTCTGTCCTGTTTGTCCGGGCATGCTTTCCTGCCCTCCCGTATTGCTGCCCGGACGGTCTTTGCCGGGTCTCATGCCCTGTGATCCGGGAGCTCTTTTTAAAATATCCTGTATCCTCTCTTCCTGTTCCGGTGTTAATGCCAGGATGACGCTGAGAACAACAGCTTTATCGGATAATGCCTTCCATTCACCTTCTATGGAAATGAATTTTTCCTTTTGTCCGGAAATCAAAATGGTCTCGATCTCTCTATCCGAATCTCTTTTTCTCTTTCTGACTAAAATAACCAGCATCTCTTTGTTATCCTTATATTTTTCTATGTCCCTTTTTAAAAGTTTAATTTCCTGGGTGTATCTCTGTTTTGATTTTAC
>JAQTRT010000226.1 GCA_028711675.1 bacterium
GTTCGGGGCCGGGCTGGTCGGCGCCTGCATGGGATTCCTCTGGTATAATTCCCACCCGGCCGAGATATTCATGGGGGACAGCGGTGCTTTGACCCTGGGCGGTATCATCGGATTGTTCGCCGTGATTTTAAAGAAAGAGGTCCTGCTCATTTTTTTGGGCGGTATTTACGTGATCGAGGCTTTATCCGTTATTATCCAGATCATTTCATTCCAGTTCTACCATAAACGGGTCTTTAAGATGGCCCCCCTTCATCATCACTATGAATTGATGGGCATACCCGAATCCAAGATCATCATCCGGTTCTGGATCATCGCATTATTATTGACCCTTTTCGGTCTGAGTACGTTGAAGATCAGGTAGTCCTTATTATGTCCAAAGCATTAGTCATCGGGTTGGCAAAGAGCGGTGTGGCCAGTATACAGATACTATTGAAGAAAGGTTACCGGGTCAGGGCCGCGGATATCAAGGAGGAACGTTCCTTCCCCGGATTGAGGAAGGAGTTCGCGGACGTGGAGTTCTTTTTCGGTCCGCATGAGGAGGATTGCCTCAGCGGAGCGGACCTGCTGGTCATCAGTCCGGGAGTACCGTCGGACCTTCCGCTCATCGTAAAGGCCAGGCAGCAAAAGATCAAAGTGATCAGTGAAGTGGAACTGGCTTATGAGCATTATTCCCGGCACTGGGTCTGTGTCACGGGCACGGACGGGAAATCAACCACTACCAGCCTCATCGGTGCTATCCTGAAGCAGGCCGGGGTTCCCGTCATCGTGGCAGGGAATATCGGAGAGCCCCTGACGGAAGAGATCCTGAAGGCCGGGGAAGGCACGTACGTGGTGGCTGAGCTCTCCAGTTTCCAGCTGGAGAATATCGTCCAATTGAGGCCGGAGATCGGCATACTGGTTAATATCGCCAGGGACCATCTGGATAGGTATAAAGATATGGAAGAATATATCAGGGCTAAGTTTAATCTGTTCCGGAACCAGCAGGAATCCGATCATTCGGTCTTTAATTCCGGAAACGCGCTCAGCATGGAATGGCTGAAGAGGATTCCCGTGAGCTCTGATACGTATTTTTTTTCGCTGGCCCGGGAGAATTCCAGGGGCGCTTTTTTTAAGGAAGGCGCTTTCTGGTGGAAAGAGGACGGAAAAGAGGAACGTGTCCTCCCGGACGGTATCCAGAAGATACAGGGCATCCATAATAAGGAAAATATCCTGGCTGCCATTACCGCGGCCAAGATCCTGAAAATAAAGAACAAGAAGATTGAAAGAGCTGTGAGGGATTTTAAGGGCCTGCCGCACAGGATGGAATTCGTGCGGGAACTGAAGGGGCGTTCTTTTTATAACGATTCCAAGGCCACGACCACGTCCGCCGTGAAGATGAGCATCGCGGGTTTCTCCAACGTCATCCTGCTTATGGGCGGAAGGGACAAAGGCCTGGATTATTCCGAACTGAATGAGACCCTGAACCGGAACGTGAAGTACCTCATCCTTATCGGCGAGGCGAAAGAGAAGATCCGTTCCATGATCCGGTATGACCAGGAGCGCATCTACCTTATTGATGATTTCAAAAAAGCCGTGGAAAAATCCTATGAAATCAGCCGGCCCGGGGACCATATCATCCTCTCCCCGGCCTGTACATCGTACGATATGTTCAGGAATTTTGAAGAACGCGGAGAACGTTTCAGAAAGGAGGTTCTGGCCTTATCATGACGTCCGCGAAGAATTATTATGTTTTACCGGATTACAGGCTCCTGGTCATCGTGTATATCATCGTGGCCTTCGGCATCAGCATGGTGTACAGCGCCAGCATCCAGATCTCAAAGACCCTGTACGACAACCAGTACCATATCTTCCGGAGCCAGCTTTACTGGCTGATCCTGGGCACGGTCCTGCTCCTGGTCACATTGAACCTGGATTACAGGATATACCTGAAATTTTCCCGTCTCCTCCTTGTCGTGAACCTGATCCTGCTGGCCCTGGTCCTGGTCCCGGGTATCGGTACAAAGGTGGCCGGTTCACGGAGCTGGATACGGTACCGGGAATACGGTTTTCAGCCTTCCGAGCTGGTGAAGATATCCCTGATCTTGTATCTGGCCGCCATCTTTAACAAGCCCAAGATCAATGTATCCAGTTTCCTGGAAGGCTATCTGCCGCCCTTGATTGTGAGCACCATCGCCTTTTTCCTTATCCTCCTGGAGCCTGACGTGGGGACGGGATTCCTGGTAGCCATCATCATCGGATTCCTCTTTTTTGTGAGCGGTATCAGGGTGAAATTTCTTACTATTACACTTTTTTCCCTGCTCCCTTTTATTTATATCCTCATCTCCAGGGTTGCCTACCGGAAAATGAGGCTCTTGACCTTTTTTAATCCCAGTATGGACCCGGCTGACAAGGGATACCATCTTTTACAGTCCATTAAATGTTTTACCACGGCAGGCCTGCTGGGGAAGGGCATCGGGAACGGGGTCCAGAAACTGTGGTACCTGCCCCAGGCGCATACGGACTTTATCTTTTCCGTGATCGGCGAGGAGACCGGGTTCATCGGCATTTCGGTCCTCCTTTTTCTTTTCATGTATATGCTGGCCAGGGCCATGAGGATCACGATGCGTGCGCCGGACAAGTTCAGCTTTCTGGTCGGTGCCGGTATCTGCATCATGTGGTCGGTCCAGATCATTATCAATATTTTTGTAGCCGTGGGTCTTATTCCGATAACCGGGCTTCCTCTGCCTTTTATCAGTTATGGCGGTTCGTCCCTGGTTGTGAACATGATCAGTGTGGGAATATTATTAAGCATTTCCCGGAGCATCCGTCCGGAGACCGTATAGGAGTCCTGAAAAAATGACGGCGGATCATTTTAAATTCATCGTTTGTGCCGGCGGGACAGGAGGTCATATCCTGCCGGGCCTCAGTATTTATGAAGAACTGAAAAAGGAGAAGCATGAAGTGAAGTTCGTCTGCAGAAAAAAAGACCTGAACCTGATCGAGGAACTGAAGCAGATATCAAAAAACCTTTTTTTCCTGAACGGGATAGGATTGAGGAGGAGCCTGAGTCTGAGAAATATTCTTTTCCTGTATTACCTGGCCGTTAACCTGATTAAAACGTTCCTCCTCTTTTTACGGTTCTCTCCTGACAGAGTAGTGTGCATGGGCGGTTATATCACCTTTCCCGTGCTCCTTATGAGCTTTTTCTTCCGTATTCCTTTTTATCTGTGCGAGCAGAACAGCCATCCCGGGCTGGTGAATAAAATGTTCGGCCGGTTCAGCCAGGAGGTCTTTGTTAACTTCGCTTATACCAGGAGATTTTTCAAAAAAGTTATCGTTGCCGGAAATCCTGTCCGGGACGCTGTCCAGGAGGCCGTGGACAGGACAAAAGCCTTTCATTACTTCAGGTTCCGTGAGAAAAAACCCGTACTCCTGATCATGGGCGGAAGCCAGGGTTCCCTCCGCCTTAATTACAGCGTAGCCGGTATCTTCCATAATCTGCAGCGATTCAATATCATCTGGCTGGTGGGGAAGAAGAATTTCAACGAGTTCAAGAAATACAGGAATGAAGGTATCCAGATCCTCCCTTACCTGGAGAAAATGAACTATGCGTACAGTATCGCGGACATGGCCCTGTCCCGTGCAGGAGCCATGAGCATCACGGAACTGGCTTATTACGGCATCGCAGCGCTTTTCATCCCCCTGGCCCTGGCTACGAACAACCATCAGCTGATCAATGCCGGCATCCTGGCCAAGGCCAAGGCCGGTGAATTGCTGGAAGAGAAAAATTTATACAGCGACATTCTGCAGAGCAGGATCAGCCATGTATACCAGAACCGGTCGCTCTACCGGCTGAACATAAGGAAATTTTATGTCAAGGAGAGCACGGGGATCATCGTAAGCCGGATCTGCCGGCCGGTCAGGAGCAGGGCATGAACAGGATAAAGAACTTACTGGGAAAGACAGAGACCGTTCATTTTACCGGGATCGGCGGAAGCGGAATGAACGGCATTGCCCATATCCTGCTTAACCTGGGATACAAAGTGCAGGGTTCGGACCTGGTCCCTTCGGAAGTAACCCGGCGTTTAAAGGAGCTGGGAGCCAGGATCTTTACCGGGCACCGGGCACAGAACGTATGGGGAGCTGATGTCCTGGTCTATTCCTCGGCCGTACAGACCTCCAATCCAGAGATCAGGGAAGCGGTGAAACTGAAGATCCCCATGATCCCCAGGGCCGAGATGCTGGCGGAACTGATGAGGATCAAACGCGGTATAGCCATAGCCGGGACCCACGGCAAGACAACGACAAGCTCCCTCATCGGGCATGTCTTTCAGACAGCAGGCCGGAAACCCACGACCATCATCGGCGGAAAGGTCTTTAATTTCGGAGCTCATGCCCGGCTGGGAACCGGAGAGTTCCTTATCTGCGAGGCGGATGAGAGCGACGGTTCTTTTTTAAAATTAAGTCCGGAATCGGTCGTTGTGACCAATATTGATAATGACCATCTTGATTATTATCATACCATGAAGAATCTGAAATCGGCATTTATCCATTTTATCAACAAGGTTCCTTTTTACGGTTTCACGGTCCTTTGCCTGGATGACAGGAATATCAGGTCTATCCTGCCTGAGATCAGGAAGAAGGTCATCACTTATGGCTTTCATCCCGGTGCTGATTTTGTGATCACCAGACTGGATGAAGTAACGTTCCGGCTCAGATATAACAGCCGGTTCCTGAAGGAAGTGCGTATGAACAAGCCCGGTATCCATAATATGCTCAACACAACGGCCGCCATCATCACGGGACTGGAATTCGGGCTTTCTTTTATTGATATCGAGGCTGGTATCAGTACCTACAAGGGCGTGGAACGGAGGATGGAAGTGATCGGGGCCGTACGCGGTATCAGGATCATGGATGATTACGGCCATCATCCCACGGAGATCAAAGCCACGCTCAATGCTGTTTCTTTGTCGAAGGATTTCAAGCGTCTGATCGTGGTG
>JAQTRT010000227.1 GCA_028711675.1 bacterium
GCAGTTATATCGCTGAAATGACCGTGCGCGACGAGAAAGGCGGCATGGGAAAATCGAGCCAGGTTAAATTCAAGACGGACATTTTTACCACCAGGACGGAAAGAGGGCTTCTGATCAATATATCGATCATCAAGTTCGATTACAACAAGGCGGACCTGAAAACGGAATATAAAAAACTCGTAAAAAAAGTATATAACTTCCTGCTGCAGTACCCGGATTACAGCATCATCATTGAAGGTCATTCCGATTCCCTGGGTAAGGCCCCTGAGAACCAGGTCCTTTCGGGAAAAAGGGCTGATACGGTTGCCGGATACCTGGCTGAACTCGGTATGGAGAGGAACCGCATCAGGGTTTATGGCCTGGGCGAATCCCTTCCTTCCACTGAACTCTGGAAAAAGCTGGCCCTGAACCGGAGAGTCTCCTTTATTTTATTAAAGACAGCCGAAGACCTGAACATCTATGAATCGTTCATAAAACAACTGGACCTGAATAAAGAGGTTCAGATGAAAGGCGAACCCGCCTTATTAAAAAAGAGAAAAAAATAAATCCGGATCAGATCTCTTTCAGCGGCTTGAAACCCGGCGCTGTGTACCGGTTGTATTTCCTCGTAAAACTGAACTCAAAGAATCCCTTCAATGGTCTTATCTGTTCCAGAATGAAGATAATGCGGTCGACACAATAAAACTGGATCCAGAAGAGAACGGCTGTCATAATACCGATCCCGGCAACATCCAGAAGAAGGGCCGGCAGAATATTCAGTTTTCCATGGACCATACGGACCAGGGAAGGAGAAGCCTTCATCACCAGCACAATGATCAGGATATTTAAAACAGCGTTCAGCGTCAGCCTGAAGACCGATGTCTGGATCGATCTTTTCGGGCAGATATTGATACAGCGGTTGCAGTCCTCGCAGCGGAAGAGCCACATGGGCTTTTTCCGGATACTTCCCCTGAACAGAATAGCTTTCACGGGACAGGCCTTAACGCAGGTCCCGCAGTTATTACAGGTGCTGTCCGCGATATAACATTTTCCCAGAAAACGCCTGCCGATCAGTCCGAAGATCCAGGCGACGCTCCCGCTCCAGAGGCTGCTGAAAAGACTTGCGCGAAAAAATTTCCTTTTCCCCTGCTTGAACTCTTTAATAAACTTCACGACAGCCGCATCCCCCTGTTTGATCATATCCGCTGCTTCCGCGCCGTGAGCCGGGTCCATCATCTGACTCCAGTTATCCGGATAAAGCGCACCTGAGGTCATGATCACATCATATCCCCTGCGTTTCAGAAGCTTCTCCATCTGCTCGATAGCCTGGACCGGCGCGCCCCCGAACGTGGCGAACACGGCTGCTTTCATTCCCCGGCCCTGCGGCAGGGCTTTCACGTACCGGCTCACAAAAGAAGGCGGCGCCCACGCCAGCACGGGAAAAGAGATGATGTGGCAGTCATACTCGCCGAAGAGCGAAGGCTTGGCGGTACCGATCCTTCTGATCTCCGCAGAATACCCGGCCGCGTCCATCCCTTTCTTCAAGAGCTGAACGCTACGCGCTGTATTGCCTGTGGCGGAAAAATAATGGATCAGGACTTTTTTCATGGCTGTCTCCTGTATAAAAAAGATTCGATACGGGCTGCTTCCTTATCATAATTAAAATCAATTTTATTGTCAACTATATCAGAGTCCCATGATGTACATCATTGACTTTTCTTTTTAATCATGTAAAATAGCTGTACGGATCATTCCGCGGGGTCTTTATGGAATGGTTTGATTCAAGGACCGGTTCGAGGAGGCTTTTATGGAAACAAAATCAGCTATTAAAGAGATCACCGTATATCCGGATTCAGCCCTTGTGCGGCGGGAAGCTGAATTGAAATTAAACCCGGGGGAAACAGGTATTCTTTTCCCTGATATCATCCCGGAAATAGATGAGAATTCGCTCCGGGTTTCGGGGAAAGGCAATGCTGACGTGAAGATCCTGGGAGCTAAGGTCAAAAGAGAATATCTGGAAGAAACACCTGACCTGAAACTAAAGGCCCTGGAAAAAGAAATGGAAAAGTTCCATGACACGAAAAGGACCCTGGAAGACGAGATCAAGGCTGCCCAGGAAGGAAAGGTGTTCCTTAATTCCATCCAGATGTATTCCAAGGAGCAGCTTCCCCGCGAGCTTATCACGCGCATGCCCCAGTCCAAGGAACTCGAGGATATCTACCAGTTCCTCAGTTCAAAAATAAAGGAAAATTACGAAAAGATCATGCAAACCCAGTTCACGATCAGGGAAACGGATAAAAAGATCCAGTCGCTCCAGAATCAGATAGACGAACTTTCCGGCGGATACGAAAACATGAAACGTTCCATCGAAGTGGAGCTCGAGGTTAGGGAACCCGGCGATTTCCTGCTGAGCGTTTCGTACCTGGTGAACGATGCGACATGGGAGAGCCTTTATGATGCCCGTGCCGATTTTAACAAGAATGAAGTGGAGCTGATCTCCTACGCCATCGTACGCCAGACCACGGGCGAGGACTGGCAGGACGTGGAAATGTCCCTCTCAACGGCCAAACCGGCCGTAGGCGGAAGCATGCCGCTGGTGGAACCGTGGTTCCTGAGGTTCTGCCAGCCCCGGCAGTATTTCAAGAGCGACAGGCTAAAAAGATCAATGGCCATGAAAGCACAGGAAGAAGCGTTCGACGAGCAGGGCGAAGCGGAACTGGCCATGAACGATGCCATTGCTTCCAAAGCCATGGGAGCAGCAGCGGCACCTGCGCAGGCGCCTGCCGAAGTGTTCAGCCGGGCCCAGGAAAAAGGCACGGCTATCTCCTATAAACTTACACGCAAGGTAAGCCTGAAGTCGGATGGAACGGACCACAAGCTTCCCATCACCAGCCAGGTCCTGACCGGTCAATTCCAGTATTCGAGTTATCCGCGTTCCGTACTGAACGCTTTTCTGGGCAGCCGGGTTACGAACAGCAAGGATGTCCAGCTCTTAAGCGGACGCGTGAATATATTCCTGGAAGGCGACTTTGTCGGCAGTTCCAATATTCCGGACATCGGACCCGGCGAGGAATTCGACCTTTACCTGGGCGTGGACGAGAACGTGAAAGTAAAAAGGGAACAAATAGAGAAAAGATCGGACGAAACACTGGTGGCCGGTATCCTCTCGCCCACGCGGAAAGTGATGTTCCGGTACAAGCTTTCCCTGGAGAATTACAAATCGAAAAAGATCAGCGTGAAGCTCTTCGAGGCCATGCCAATATCGCAGGATGACAGGATCAAGGTAAAGATCGGGAACGTGAGCCTGGACCCGAAAGAGAAAGACTGGAAGGACCGGAAAGGCGTCTGGTTATGGGAACTGGAACTGGCTCCCAGGGAGAAAAAGGAGATCACCTACACCTTTCATGTCGACCATCCCCGGAACCTGGCTGTGGAAGGGATATGAAAAACGGAGCATGATCCCCCGGTCATTTACGCATTAAAAATATCCTGAATATATCTGATATCCTCTCCGGAGAGAGGCTTATCGGCTTGAGCCAGGTTCTGTTCAACCTGGGCCTTGTTCCTGAATCCCGGGATAACGCATCCCACGGTATCATGGCTCAGGACATACTGCAGAGCAACCCTCGACAGGTCATCCGCACCGCGGCCGAACCTTTCTTTCAATTTTTCCATCTTAGGCTCGAGCCGTGAGAGATAAGCCTGCGAAAAACGCTTATCGGTCCTCCGGTGGTCTCCTTCCGGGAAAACAGGAGGGGCTTTTGAAGAATACCTGTCAAGCAGCAGTCCCTGGGCCAGAGGGCTGAAGGCCACAAAGGAGATATGATGTTCCCTCATCAGCCTGGTCACAGGCATATTCTCCCGGATGAACTGGTCATCGAGGATATTGGCCCAGCTCTGCACCACATCAGGTCTGACGGACGGGATCAATTTTAAAAAATCCCGGGAAGAATAAGCGGACAGACCGATGTACCTGATCTTTCCCTCTTCCTTCAATTTAAGCATCATGGCCGCGGCCTCATCCAGATACCGGTCATTCACTCCGAAATCGCCATGATGAAAATAGTACAGATCGATATGATCGCGTCTTAAATTAATGAGAGACTGTTCGCACTGATGCCTGATATGGAGCGGTTCATAAGCATGAGCGGCTGTTCCGGAGAACCATCCTACTTTCGTGGCAACAACGGCCTTATTGTTCCGGTCACCCAATGCCCTGGCCAGCAGCTGTTCCGCCTTCCCATTGCCGTAAACGTCGGCATTGTCAAAATGATTGACACCATGGTCCAGCGCATAACGGATGGCTTCAACGGCATCATCTTCATCGACATCAGCCCAGCCGCTGGGCTGGCCGTTGTGCCAGTTCAATCCGCCAAGGGTCCAGCACCCGAGCGATATTTCAGAAACTTCAAGGTCAGTCGATCCGAGCCTGCGGTATTTCACAAGGATTTATTCCCCCTGATAAGGGCCAGCTTCCTGGGTCTGGGCCAGCGTTTGATCTCGGCCTCGCGCTTCATGGCCTTTTTCCGGGTCCTTACACCTTCGCTGTAAACCAGTTTTTCCGCGCCGAACGATCTTGTGAACCTGGCGCCCTTACCGCGCTTATGCTGTTCGAACCTTCTTTTAAGGTCACTGGTCATACCGGTATACAACCGGCCGTCCCTGCATTTAATGATGTAGATGAACCACATGGAATAATAATATATCCTTGAAAAATAAAACCAAATTTTTTAATGATTTATATACCTTCAAACGTATAGTGTATTGAAACGGCACTTCGTACGGTTCGTACGGTACCGGCACCGCACTATCTAATTTGGCTATTTTTCAACAATAATTATCATGTTTTTAAGGTGTGCGGTGTATGGTACCGGCACCGTCATCCGCCGGCACCGTCATCCGGAAAAACTTGATATCGGAAATTAAGTAGATAGATTTAATTCTCTATGCGCAAAGTACTTTTCTTTCTTCTTTTTTTCACCTGTTCCGGCCTGGCCGG
>JAQTRT010000015.1 GCA_028711675.1 bacterium
TCATATCACCCTGGTTGAACAGGTTAAAATCAGTTCCCAGAACGCTTCTTTTACTGAGAGGGTAAACAAAGGCCAGGGCTCCGTAATTCATGTCCTCCAGTCCGTTCCTGTACATGATACCTGCTTACATCTGGCTGAGCCCCGCAAGCCCGGCCGGATTAAAATAAAGGGAATTCAGATCATCGCAGACAGCCGTGAATGCTTCGGCCATGGCTAAAGGACGCGGCTGTATCACCAGGCTTAATATATCGGAACCTGAGACAGATACGGCGCTGTTCTCACTCACGCCCCATGCAGGAAAGATCAGAACAGGCAGGAAAATAAAAAATAAGTTCTTCATCACTTTCATCGTTTTTCTCCCATGGATCACTCCATTCAAGATTATGAATATTCACGGAAAGCGTTTTTAATTTTTCGGTTTGTGGAGCCGTGGTTTTAGCAGGAGGCTAAAAACCGGCATAACCCTCGCAGCGCCCCACGGATGGGGCGCGAGAATGAGAAAAACTAAAATCCTTTCCGTGCTTCAATCTTCATTTTACAACAACGATCTTTTTTGTATCCGTGAATTTTCCTGCCCTGATCTTTACGAAATAAATACCGCTGGCCACTTTTTTATTACTGTCATTGGAGCCGTCCCAGTCATGCTGAAAAACGCCTGCCTTGCAGGAGGTATTGTCCAGAAAGGTCTTTACCACCTCGCCCTTCAGATTGAATATCATTAAATCCACGTTCCCGGCTTGCTCAATGCACCATTTGATGTTCACAGAGCTGTTCTCTGAAGGCTTGAAATAATTGTTCACCGGCACAAGCCTGTTCCCTGTCATGTCGTATCCCTGGATACGGAACACCTCGGGAAGCACGGCTGTCCGGGTGTCGGGATTTTTCACGACAAGGTCATAATAACCGGTCAGGACTGCCCGGGTCAGGTCAAAATCAGCCAGGATAGTATCAGACGTCACGACCGCATTCCCGGCTGAAATATCCGGCTGGCCTGCCTTGACCAGAGTGACAAGGGCGCCGGACTGGAAGCCGCTCCCTTTTATCGTAAGAGTGATGCTCCGTTCCGAGGAAAAGCCGGTATCCGGTGTCACGGAATCAAGCCCGAGACCGGCCTGGACAAAATGGTTAAAATCAAGATACACGGTCGTATCATACGTACCGCTCATGTTGCGCGACAGAGCCTCGCGGCAATCGGCTGCCAGATACAGGTAAAGAGGATTCGTGACAGCCGTATATCTTCCGGATTCCGGATAAGGCATAAGTTCTGCCAGGACTCCGGAACTGTGGACAATGCTGTAATCCAGGTTATCCGGTGTGAAGAACCCGTCTGATTTATCGCGCATCGAAGCCCAGTTCGTTGTGTTTGTGGCCTGTATCCGGTTGGTCTGGAGCTGGCCGTATATCCTCCAGAGAACAGGTAATTTCCTGCCGGGATCAGTCTGGTGGACCAGGCCGGCTCCTGAACCGGACCCGGTATAATTGGTATTATAGGTATACATCTGGATATTCCAGATATCAGAAGGAGTGTCGATGCAGTAATCGACCAGGACATACTGCGGTCCTGAGATAAAAGGATGGGCAGGGTCGTTCAGGATATCGTTCGTGCCGAACCAGACACCGTTGGTCAACAGATGGTTGGTGACATTCCTCAGCTCCACTTTCAGGGAATCAGCCTGAAGCCCTGTCGCGGATAATATCAACAGGCACACGCAGTAAAGCATTAAATAGAATAATTTCCTGTTTTTCATGCAAAGATCCTTTTTCCTGTTCATTCCCGGATGATCCGGCCTTCCTTATCAATGAGGAACAGGAATTCCCTGATGATCTTCTCAGGCTCCTTTTCCTTATCCTGGCTGTAAAAAAGCATGAACCTGGCCTTATACTTTCCCGGTCCCGGGTATTCCTTCCACCAGGCGCGGAGCGAGCCTTTATCATTGGCCAGGATAGGCGTGGAAGAGGATAATACCAGGTAACCCATCCTTTCATCCTGCTCATCGGACAGGATGAGGGATCCTCTGGGAACAGAATGAACATTCCCTGAATTGGTCAGGTTTATCTCGAAGCCAAGGCCCTGTTTCTCCCGGATGACGCGCATGGCACTGATCTGCAGGCATACTTTCTGGTCGTTCTTATCCATGACATAAACCGCGGAACCGAAGCGCGGGATGAGGTTCAACCCGGTCCGTTCAACCGGGGTATAGCTGAAATAAACCATAAGGGCCTTTTCCCGGCCGGAGTCGCTGGAGAGACGAACCGTGTAAGGGATCATTTTTTTTTCACCGGGTGCCAATATAAAGCTCCGGACCGGAATAGTCAATCCGCTATCACGGGCTTCATCAGCAAAGGAAGAAGAACGGTCCATCTCCTCTGTCCGTACCGCGATGGATAAAGGTTTCTTATCCAGATTGGAGACCGTGTAATATCCTTTTTCTGTCTGCCCTTTTTCCAGAGAAAATTCCATTACTGTTGGTTCCACAATTATCTGTGAAAAAAGGACTGCCGGCAATATAAAAATCAGAACAGAAATGCATTTTAATAAAAAAATCATATTGATCTCTTTTATTTCTTTGTGCCTCTGTGCCTTCGTGGCTATCTTTCTTACCAATTGAAATCATCCAGAAAGACAGGGCCGGAATAATAATTCGTAATATTACAGGTGCCGCTGGCGCTGTATTTCATCCCAACCTCGACAATATTTGTCTGGGCCCAGTTGCCGGTCAATGGCCAGATCATGTAGATCCACTGGTTGGTCTTTGTCCCGATATTGCTCCAGGAACTGCTCTTCCATCTCCAGTCGCTCCCGATCTTCGCGTACAGCTGAATGCCGTTGGGCGCTGTGCCCCGGCCGCCCGAACCTCCCGGGCACCAGACATACGCGGAAATAGTTTTGTTGTACAGGTTGGTGGCGCGGGAGAGCGTCCATTTGGCGCAGCCTGCATTGCTGGGGGACGTACAGGTCAGGTGGCAGTCGAGCTTCAGGGAATTATTGCCTGAATGCGGATTGTAATTGGTGACGATCGTGTTCATGACAGCCTTGTCCCACGTATCAAAGGTCCATTCAACGGACGTGCTCTCGAAACCGTGATTATCCATCTCCCCGATACTGATGGTCAGGGACATATCGCCTGTATCGGAATTGAACGCTTTTTCGCCTGTAAGAAGGAGGAGAAACAGGATCATCAGGGACCTGACAACTGGTCTGCAGGGATTATGGATTCTCATGGGACCCTTCCTTTTTTTTCCTGGTCTTGACGTATATTTTCACCAGCTTCGTGCCCCGAACCCCTTTGTTCACGACCTGCAGGGATGCCACAAAGAGCAGTCCGCTCTCTTTTTCATTGAGGGAATCCGGAAGGTCCAGGAACATCTTTATTTTCTGCGATGAGCGCGGGCCTGCCGTAACATTGGTAGCGGAAAAACGAAGGACCCCGCTTTCCTGACCGGCCCGGTAACCGTAAGGAAGCGGCACAAGAGCTTCGGAAGGCAAAATGCTCCTGACGCTATAGGAATACTCTTCATTATTCAGGTTCTCCACGTTCAGGATAAAGCCTGCTTTTTCAAGGTCAATGTTCATGGCCGGAGCCACGTTGCTCAGGGTGATGGAAACAGGAGTAACGCTGAATTGAAGGTTTACTTTCATATCCGGGATATGTTCGGGAGCTTCAGTATCCGCGACGGTAAAAAAAATCTTGCTGAGCAGTTCCACTTCAAGGTCAAAGGCCCGGCGCACAGCGGATTCTTCATGGCCTGTGGTCAGGATATCCACTTCGAACTTTTTCCCCAGCCAGGCGCGGTCGGAAGGTATCCGGAGGATCATGCCGCTCGAACCGGATTCATGCGGTGATAAAATAAAATTGCTTTGGGAGAGACTGAGCCAGGCAGTATCGGGAATGCTTTCGAACCCGGGTTCATCCGCGGATGAAGCGGGCCGGGAAACACGGATAGAGAGCCGGGCTTTCCCGGCTGAAGTGTTCTTCACTTCAAAAGGGAGGTTAGCCACTTTCGTCAGATCATAGGTCCGGCCGATATACAGATTCTCGATCAACACCTTGGCCGGGGTAGCACTGATAGCCGCGGCTTCGGACACAGAGCACAGGGAGAAAAAAGATATAACGATAAAAACGATTTTTAACATAATCCCCTCATTATCCTTTGAACAAAATAAGGAATCTCCGGTTCCCTGCAGGGAACCGCTGACAGATCCGCGGGGGCGGACAGAACCATCCGCCCCCGTGAGATACTATAATGAATCTTCTTTATTTAAGCTGCTGTTATCCTGCTACGCCCCGTACTCTGACGGTCACGCTTCTGGTCGTTCCGTTGACCGTTCCCGTAGGCGGTTTGAACCGGAAACGCATATTGATCACCTGGGCTGAAGGCATATCCATTCCTTTGGAATAGGCTGGATCAGCGGGCCTTGCATAAGCGCTGGCGCCGCAGGCTGTTAATGTACTGGTGATGATGTCATCCGTCGCGAAATCGGTATGGGCCAGTGTCGTATTATACGGGCAGAAAACACCCTGCAGGCAGAATGTGCTTGCTGTCACGTTCGTGGTTGTGCTGGGGGTCCAGCCTGTGGCATTCGTACACTTAACCTGAAGATCCACCAGGTCTGTACCGGTATTTTCAATTGTTCCCTTCACATTACTGGATGAGATAGTGAATACTCCGTTTCCCACTCCCCAGGTAATATTCGAAAAATGACTGGCAATGTTCAGACCAGCCTGGACAATCGTGATGTTCAGATACATGAATGCATCAGTCTGAGCTTTAACCGCTGTAGAAAAGCTGATAAGCATCAGAAGAGCAAGAATGACTAAACTGACTTTTTTCATTATTTTATTCCTCCTAATAATGATATTCAATTCACTAATAAAACGATTATGCTAAAAC
Source organism: bacterium (assembly GCA_028711675.1). Classification (GTDB taxonomy): domain Bacteria; phylum Spirochaetota; class JAHITG01; order JAHITG01; family JAHITG01; genus JAQTRT01. The sequence goes on from JAQTRT010000015.1 coordinate 4,894, forward strand.
GGTTTCATAATAAAATGTCAATTTTCACCTCCTTTTTCAAAGAATATCGTTTTCGCTTAACCGTTTACTTATATTATAACTGAAATTTTCTATTTGTCAACCTTTTTTTAGAAATTTTTAGCTGGGAAGGCACCAAGGCTCGAAGATAATGTAATAAAGGCATTAAAGGCAAAGGAAAGGCAATAAAGGCCAAAAAAGCTTTAAAGGTTAAAAAGGCAAAGACATTGTCAACAGAAGTCTTTTTCTTTACTTTTAAAACCTTTACAGCCTTTCAAACCTTTATAACTGTTTTTATTGCTCTTAGACTTTTAGACTACTCCCTATTTGCCGGAGTGGATCTTGGTTTTAAGGTGAGGCATGCAGTTCTCGATCACTGTGTTCCAGATGGTCTTACGCTTGGTCAGGGCCTTTGACCGTCTTGCAAAGGTCTTTAATCTCTCGAAGATATCGGTGTTCTTTTTCATATTATGATAAATGATCTTATGCTTCTCGTCAAAGATCATATCAATGTTCTTATTGATCTCCTGATACAGGGCTTTTTCAAAAGTCTGTATGATATGATGATACTGTTCCTGGATCCCCCGGGCATAGTCCAGGACCAGCCGGTCAAAATCATCAAGGGATTCAAGCCTGTCTATGATCTCGGAAAGCATGTTTACGGCTTCGATATAATCCTCTTCTTCCTCGAACAGCTTTTGAGCCTGCTCGCATAACGTGGAAAGGGAAGAAGGGGTCAGCATTTCATCGCCGTGGCTGCAGGAGTACGTTAAATTAAAGGCCGGCATGGAATGGACCACATACCGGACCAGGTCCAGGAGATTGGTGAACACCTTCAGCTTCCAGTTGTTGGAATTGATAGCCTGGAACAGGATACTGATCTGCTCTGCGTACTTTTCCTTATACTTCTCCTCAGGTCTGAAAACTATCTCGGACGAGGAGAGGGTCACGTTCTTGAACTCCACAGGCCCCTGGTCAAAGAAAGAAAGAAGGTTCCTCCTGAAGAGGATACTCTTGGAGATCTTATTCTCTTCCATAAAATTGGTATAGATGCTCCTGGTCACCAGAATTTTGGTCTGTGTGGGAGAGAGCTCATTAGCCCGGACCTGCAGGCGCGCCGCCACGCTGAGGAGGAAACCGGAAAGCACGCCGTCCTCGGTTACGATCAGGGGATTCACGAAATTACCTCCGGCGATACCGGCCGAGATCTTGAAATCAGGCAGATTGATATTATAATTACTCCTGTCCCTGATGACGGTCTCGTCCTGGATAATGGGTTTCCGGGAAAAACTGTTGATGATGCCCAGGACCGTGTTGATGATGTCCGTGGCAGAGGCGGCTATGACAATGATCTCATCCCCTCTTTCCCTTTTAGCCAGCGTGCCGTTCTCGCGCGCAATGGTCTTGACGCCTTCATGGAGGAACTGGTCCAGGCTGTGCAGGCGTGAAAGGTTATCCTTGCATTCCTCGCAGAACCGGGTATAGCCGTGAATATCCATCAGGCCGATATAGATGTTGGAGATGGACATATTTCTCTTTAAATCGCCCATGTCCTTGTACTTCTCGTTCCCGACCACCAGCTCCTTCCATAATTTTAAAAAACCTTTTTTTTCCATATCCTTGAAGAATCCCCAGTGAAGCTCTTTGATCAGGCGGAAGGCCTTTTCCATCACGGAGTCGATATTGAAACTGATCTGCTGCTTGTCCATATGGTCCACAAGCTCCTGGAACGTCGTGATATCACGGTTCATGATCTTTTCATACAAGCTCAGGAATAATTCATTTGGATTGTTAAACGCCATAATCTTCCGTTTGCATTACACTTACAATATAATATCGTCTATCTGCCTAAAACCCGAAATCTGTCACTTTGATTGATTCTGCGACATGCTCCTGAAATTGACGAAAAGAAGCTGACGGGGTTTGATCGTGACCTTTTCCGGGACCGGTGACTGCTTCATCCCGGGATGAGTGTACTGGATCGACAGGTCGTACTCGCCCGGCTCCAGAAATATGCGCTTGACCTGGAAATTGGACGGGAGCAGCCGCCAGCACCTCAGGTCCGGCTGGACAGTCAGCGCGACCGCCTTTCCCGCGCCGGCGCCGATGAGAAAACCGCCCAGGCATCCCACCAGGGGATCATTGCCTGAAGCTTTATTGGCTTTTTTCCGCAGTTCATTGGCTGCTACGGCAGCCACGACTATCTTCAGCGCGATGGATGCCACGTTCTTCGTGACCATGCCTGTATATTGGTCATTATAATTCCTTAAAGCCGTTTCTGTATAATTGTTCATGATCCCGGTCCGGCCCACGGGTACGCCTTTTAAAAGCAAACCGGCTGGTTCGGCTGCCTGCTGGTCCCTTTCCTGATAAACAGGAATGGGATTCTCGGCTGTCCCCATCATGGCGATCACGGCAGCCGTTGAAATGGCCTCGCCCCTTGTAGCGATCGTAAGTTCAATGGCAGCCCGGAGAGCGATCATCATTCCCTCATCGCTCAGGATCGTACCGCGTGATTTTTTTATCGGCCCCTTCCCTGCCTGATGGAACAGAACCAGCTCACCCATGTTGGTCCGGTACGGAACCGGTTCCATCCTGTTGTTGAAGACCAGGACATTCCGGGATCCTGCCTGGTATTTCCTGATATCTTCCGGGTCCTGTTCTTTCACGGCCAGCATGTAACGGCCGGCCAGGATATCCGGGTCTTCCGGGGCCGCAGCTATCAGGTTCTTGTACTGGGCGCGGGCATCGTTAAAATTCCCCAGATTCTCGGAAAGGACGGCATCCAGAAAACGGGCAGCCAGGTTCTGTTTATATTTATCATCCTCATATTTCATCTCTTTCAGCTCAAAATCAAGCTGGCGGAAATATCGCTTGGCTGCTTCGTAATCGTTCAGGCAGATGCAGTTCAAGGCCATGTAGAATTTGATCAGGACCCGTTCAAAATTCTCGCCGGTAAAATTCTGCTGTTTGTCGCTCAGAAGGAAAGCAAGAGCTCCCTTGGAAACGCTCTTTTTCACCTCCTGGGCGAACTGGTCCGCTTCCTCGAACGCGGCATTGCTCTTCTTGTAATCGCCCATGGTATGGAGGATGATCCCGGCTTCCATAAGGAAAAGCAGTTTATCTTTTGTAGAAGCTTCATTCACCAGGTCCCGTATCTCATTCACGGCAGCCGGATAGTTCCCCTTGTAAAACATTTCCTCAGTATCCGCCCAGCGTTTGAACTGGTTACCGCTGCAGGAAAAGAAGAAAGGGACGAGAAAAACAAGGATATAATAAAATCTCTTCAGGGCCATGCGTCTTGTTCCGTTCACCAGCCGGTGCCGCTTCCGCTCACGGCTTTCTTCCGATAGGTGACCCTGTCGCTCCAGGCCGCGATCTGCGTGGTAACTTCGATCATTTCCGTATTAATGGCCTGTTCCACGATCCGGTCACCGCTGTGCCGGAACATGCTCTCATTGATATCGGTCTTGACGAAATAGTTCGGGCTCTTCATCTTTCCCACTGAGAGCGGTTTATCGGTCAGGCCGGTCTGGCTGAACTGGATCTCGCTCAGCGCCTGGTTCCGAGTGGCTGTCCGGACCGTGAAGATGCCGTTCTTTCTCAGCTCACTGACCAGCGTATTATCATAGACATCCACAGCGATCTGCTCGGACGTATCGTTCTTGGTTGGCAGAAGAGCCACAAAAACACCGTCCGGATTGGGATTCTTTTTGAAATATTCGCCTATGGTCTTGCCGATCCTCACTGCTGATTTCTGGAGTTCAATGAGGGTCAGCTCGCCCGTGTCAGCCAGCATATCTTCGTTCGTATCCAGCTTTTTCGGTGTACTGCTGCACCCGATAAAAAGGGAAAAACCTATTAAAAGGGACAGAAAATAAAGAAGTCTTTTTCTCATGTTCTCACCTCGGTCAGATGAATTTTTAATTAATATAATGGATGGGAATAAAAAATCAAATATAATTTTAAAGGAATCAGGGAGACAGGAATCAGCAATCAGGAAAGAAAAAAGACCTGCCACGAAGACACAAAGGCACAAAGATAAGGTAATAAAAGCATTAAAGGCAAAGGAAAGACAATAAAGGCCAAAAAGGCTTTAAAGGTTAAAAAGGCAAAGACATTATCAACAGAAGTCTTTTTCTTTACCTTTAAAACCTTTACGGCTTTTTAAACCTTTATAACCTTTTTTATTGCTTTTAGACTAGCAGACTCTTGGACTATGTAGTGTAACGGCGGGTCTTTAGACCCGTTGATTTAATAATCACCGCGCCTGAAGGTACGGTGCTGCGGAAACCGGATATGCCCAAATAGGGAAGGCAGGTCTTTAGTAGAATATATTCTGGTACTCTATACTTAAAGAGCGGGAGACCTTGTCCGTGGAGTTCAGCTCCTTTGATTTTGTATACTGGAAAATCGCGCCGATGGAAAGGGACTCGCTGAAAGAATACTTTAAGCCCAGGTTATACAGGACCTCTTTACCCCTGCTGGCATTGAGGTAAATATTCTCGATCTCGCCGATCAGCATCAGTTCCGGATTGATGATCACGTTCAAACCCGTGTAAAAAGAGATGTTCTTTCCCTTAACCCTGGCTTCATTGGGCAGTATCGGGAAACGGACACCGAAATGAAGATACTGGTCTCCTTTAAAAAGCATGACGGATTTGGATGCCACCATATAGAATCCGTACACAAGATCGTCGGTCAGCTCGTTATTATAAGCTTTCGAGTACAAACCGCTGCTCAGGACATCATAACCCAGGGCCAGGCCCATGGATTCAGGGTCCGGATAAACGATATTGATCTTGGCCAGGACGCCCGGTATGCTCCATTTTGCCCTGTCATTGCCGATAGCGCCGTCAATATCCTCGATGATACCGAGCATGATCCTGTCCGTGAGGCCTATGGATATCTTGGTCTGGATGCCGCCGCCCGGATACGTGACGAACCCGATATCATAATATCCCCTCAGGATGGTAAATGCCGTAGGCACATCGATCAACTGTATGATCTCACCTGTAAGAAGCATAGGAACGGCTAATACTACAATAAGAAGGGCTGATTTTATCTTTTTCATATGGTTTCTCCTCATATATTGACATTTAATAATACGCAATTATATTATCTATAATAAATTTCGGAAAACAGGAGGAAAAGTTAAATGAAAAAAACACTAAATAGAACGGTCCTGGTCCTTGTGGCCTTTATCAGCATCAGCCTGGGCATGCTTTTCAGCACCCTCTCTTTTTACCGCGGATTCAAAACCGGCAGCAGCCTTCTGGTTTTCGGTGAATCCAACCTTAAAGATAACCCGAACATCCAGAATGCTTTCTCGGTCCAGAACGCATTCCGGCTCGTGGCTAAATCCATCATACCCGCGGTCGTGAACATCAGTACTGAGATTGTAATCAAACAGCAGTATAACATGGAAAATGATCCTTTTTTCCAGTTCTTCGGGAAAGAATGGTTCGATTTTTATTTCGGGGACCAGCCCAGGTCAAAGGTATTCACGCAAAAAACACTCGGGACAGGTGTCATTGTTGATGATGAAGGATACATCCTTACCAATTTTCATGTGGTCAAGGATGCTTCCAAGATCATCGTAAAACTCTCCAACGGCAAGGAATACAAGGCAAAGGTGATCGGAACGGATGAGAAGACCGACCTGGCTTTGATCAAGATAGAGGCCAAAGAGAAACTGTACACGGCACCCCTGGGCGATTCGGATGAACTGGAAGTGGGTGACTGGGCCATTGCCGTAGGCAATCCTTTCGGCCTGAACGAGACTTTCACCGTAGGCGTGATCAGCGCTAAAGGCCGGTCCGGCGTGATCGCGGATTCTTCCCGTTACGAGAACTATATACAGACCGACGCTTCCATAAATCCCGGCAACAGCGGGGGCCCTCTCATCAATATCAAGGGAGAAGTGGTCGGCATCAACACCGCCATTGCCACACCGTCCGGCGGTAACGTAGGAATCGGGTTCGCCATACCCATTAAGACCGTGAAGACCATCTTCAAACAGCTCAAGGACAAGGGCAAGGTTATCCGCGGATGGCTGGGTGTGAGCATCCAGGACCTGAATCCCGACCTGGCCAAGCATTTCAAACGCGAACCGAACAGCGGCGTGCTGGTGGCTGATGTCCTGGAAAAAACTCCGGCCGCGGACGCAGGCCTGAAGGGAGGCGATATCATCATTCAATACGGTGATGAGCAGATCAAGGACGTGACCCAGCTCAGGAACATGGTAGCTGAAACAGCCCCCGGGTCAAAAATCAAATTAAGGATAATCCGGAAAGGCGAGGAGAAGAGCCTGACCATCAAGATAGCGGAAATGCAGGACGAATCAGGCAAGGCCAATCCGGTCTTAGCCGCTTCCGGGTCATGGCTGGGTTTGAAGACCGAGAATATCACTGCCCAGCATGCGGGGAAATACAATCTCGGGGATGACAGGAACGGCGTCATCATCACGTCCGTTGATCCGAAAAGTCCGGCAGCCGGGCTCCAAGCCGGGGATGTGATCAAACAGATCGATAATACCGTGATCAGTAACCTGGATGATTTCAATAAATTTTCCTCTCAGGAAAAAGACCATGATTCATACCTGTTCGTCATTAAACGCCAGGGCCGGCTCTTCTATATTGCCGTGGACAATGAAAAGACGGAATGAGGAACAGCCACAAAGGTTAGAAAGGTTTTAAAGGCCATAAAGGCAAAGATGCTGTTGACGGCCGCCTTTTTTTGCCTTTAAAGCCTATGCAGCCTTTATTGCCTTTTTTATTACTCTTATGCCATGAGGGATTGAGGATGAAATTAAAAGGGAACGCGGAACAGGAGATCGTCCTGAAAGATGAACTGGATATTCTCGACATTATCCTGGTGCACACCAAAAGGAGCTTTTTCCCCTGGCTTATCCGTTTCGGCACCCGCTCCTACTGGAACCATGTGGCCGCTGTTTTCCTGATACGGAATAAGGATAAGGGCTTCAACAATTCCTTTATCATCGAATCAGCGACGGGAGGGGTCGATATCCATAATATCCTTGATGAGTATTTCCTTGAACCGCGGAAATACGACATCGGCATTAAACGCATCAGGGCAGGATGGCTGAAGAACCGGAAGGACGGGCTCAGGATCAGGAAACTGGTCCGCGGCCACCTCCTCGATCTCATCGATGCGGACTACGATTACGGCCTCCTTCTCCGTATCACCAGGAACATTCTGGACAATATCCTCTTCTTCCAGAGGATGTTCTTCGACGGCATCCGGAGGTATGGTGTGGCGCCCCTGAAACACCATAAACACGTACCGTCCCGTTATATCTGCAGCGGTTATGTGCAGTACACGCTTTATCAGACCATAAAAAGCCTTCTTAAAAGGAAAAAATCAGGGATTAAAAAAGTAAATATTACCGATATCCTATTTAACAGGCTTTTCCGGGAAAAAGAGGAGGTGAACCTTCTCCTTTCCACAACACCCGAGGATTTCAGCTCCAGCGACAGGCTGGAATGGAGATATATCGTCAGGAACGGCACCGTTCACAGGATAAATAAAGATGAAGAGGTTAAAATGATCTTATATGAAAATAATTGAACATATCGAACCGAAAAGCAGATGGAAACAGATACGAAAAAATTTCATCACAGGTCTCATCACGCTCCTGCCCCTTTCTGTGACCATGCTCTTTTTCCTGTGGATCATGGAATTCATCCATGACAAGCTTAATTTCATACCCCAGCAGCTATTCCCGGAAAACCATATCCTCATAACCCTTTTTGAGGTCATTTTTTTTATCTTGATCCTGTTTGCCATCTGTCTTGTAGGTATCATGACCAACCATTATATCGGGAAAAAACTGATCCAGACAGGGGATAATTTCCTTAACAAGATTCCGCTGCTGCGCACGATATACTCCGGTTCCAAACAGATACTGGAGACCTTTACCACCAGCAACAAGAAATCTTTCAAACAGGTGGTCCTCGTTGAATTCCCGAGAAAAGGGATCTGGTGCTTCGGCTTCATCACAGGCGAACTAGATTACTTTCAGTTAAAAAAGAAAAAGACCAGGCTGACCACTGTGTTCGTCCCTACGACCCCCAATCCCACGACCGGTTATCTTTTCCTGATGACCCTGAAGGACATCCATCCCATCGCCATGTCCATTGAAACAGCGTTCAAGATGATAATCTCGGGGGGGATACTGTCCCATACAATGAATCTCAGGGAGACCAAGGCTTAAAAGCCGGAACCGAGAACTTACCCCTCATGTTAAAAAAAGAATTATACAAAAAGAACAGGGATGTCCTGGCCGGGAAAAATCCGGAGCTGGCCAGCAGGCTGGACGCGCTGGACCTGTCCGGAGCCATGGCAGACACTTACCAGGTCCTGACCACGAAGAACGGGCTTTTCACGCTCCAGATCAGGATAAAGGACCAGGTTTACCTGCTCCACAGCAAATATGATCCCCAACAGGAAAGCGACTCCCTCGCGGATAAACTCATCCGGGATAAATACGATATCATCTTCTGCGGAGGCTTCGGCCTGGGATATCTTATCCTCTCCCTTTTCCAAAAGAAAGGGGATCATTTCTCAAAGGTCATCGTCATCGAGAAGGACCTTATCTTATTGAAGATAGCCCTCTCCCTGTCCGACCTTACTCCCCTGCTGGGAGATGAAAGGTTCCTTCTCCTGCATGAAGAGAAGAACGACATCAAAGGACTGAACGATATCCTCATCCAGTCCGTGACGAAGAAATGCTACACATTCATCCCTTCCCTTCATTTCAAGCTCGATCATGATTTCTATTCGAACCTGAAATACCTGATCGAATCCTATCTTTCCCGCAAGAACATCAATATCGCCACGCTTACACGTTTTCAGAACCTCTGGATCTATAATATTTTCAGGAATCACGGGAAATTCCTCTCCAGCAAAGGTATCGACGGCTTTTCCGGCTCATTCAGGGACAAGCCCTGCCTGGTTATATCCGCCGGCCCCTCACTGAATGATTCAATTGCCATGATCCGCGACCATCAGGAGAAGTTCATCATCATTGCCGTGGACAGCATCTTCCAGACCCTGGTCCGCCAGGGCATTGACCCGGATTTCGTGGTAACCGTCGATCCCCAGTATATCAATTTTAAATATTTCGAATATAACCGGTATTTTAAAGCCAGCCTGGTCTCCGAGATCTCGGCCTTCCCGCTCACCCTGAAGAAATACCGCGGACCAATCTATTTTTTCAGTTCTGTTTTTCCTCTGGCCCGGTTCATGGAACGATTCACATCCGCCAAGGGAGAGATCGACATGGGCGGTTCCGTTTCCACGACTGCTTTTGACCTGGCGGTCCGGACCGGTGCCGATCCCATTATCCTGGCCGGGCAGGACCTGGCCTTCCTGAAAGACCGCACCCATGCCAAAGGTTCGTATGTGGAAAAATACTGGTCCCTCAGGTATAATAAGTTCAACACTTCGTTCAACGGCGTTTACCGGTATATTTACAATAATCTTTTCATCAGGATACGGTCGAATAACGGGTCCCTGGTCCAGACCGATAAACGGCTCATGATCTTTCTGGTCTGGTTCCAGAACAAGATGAACACGGAAGAGATGCAGAAAAGGACCGTGTACAACACGTCCCTTGACGGCGCGCGTATGGACAAGATGATCGTAAAAACCCTGGATGAGATCATGCAGATGAACGATTTTCCGGATATCCGGGAACTGAAACGAAGCATCAGGGAAAGGTCATCGGAAGAAACATCCGCGGATCAGGAAGGATTCCTGCGGGAAATGAAGGAGTTGAAAGGGCATCTGAACAAACTGCAGCCAATAGTGGAAGAGTCCATTGTCTCCTCACGCCGCCTTTATGAACTGGTCAGGAAGAACGCGCGCCAGGACATACAGGGTCTTCTGAATAAACTGGACCATAATGACAAAAAGATCAGGGAATTATCACAGGTCACGGATGTTCTCAGTCTCCTGGTACAGGACCGGATCTACTCCATCCTGGAGGAATACGAGAATTTTCTTACTGAGGAAGAAAAAAAGAACGATGACCTGAAGACCGCAAAAAGGAACCTGATACTCTACACAGGGATCGGCGAGAGCATCACGCTTTTCCGGAAGCTCTTTCAACTGATTAAGGAATGAAGGAAGATAAAGGTCACCTCGCCATTTCTTTACGCTGTTTCTTCTCCATCTTGCGTTTGGCTTTAATGATCCTGTCCCTTTTTAATTTGGAAGGCTTGGTATAGAACATGTTCTCTTTTACTTTAGTGATGATGCCTTCCTTACCGACGATCTTGCTGAACCGCCTTAAGGCCTCATCAATCGACTCTCTGTCATTCACATAAACTGTAACCATTCGATCACACACCCTTATATTAAATTTGTCTTAATATATACTATTATTTCATAGTGTCAAGCTTTTCTTTAAAATACACCTTGAAATAATCCACGACCTGGGATCCGGTAAAAGTCGGGATACATTCGTAATCCTGGACAGACCAGAAATTCCGGTTAAAATCAAGGATATTCTTGGGTATCCCGAGTTTTTTAATATCAGCCTGGATGGGTTCATATTGACCCCGGATAAAGAACCGTTTTTTTTCTTCGGTATTGAGCAGACTTATGTATCTCTGCACAGCCTTGATCTTTTCATCCAGCAACCGGCCTGCCTCCTGGTACTCTCCTTTGTCGAATCTGGTCCTGATCTCTTCAGGGACGGCATTGCGGAAGTTGTTGAGACGGCTGGTGAGCCGGCTCTTCAGGGAATCGCCGCATCCGGCTGCCAGCAGAACAAGGATCATTCCGAATAAAAGATACTTATTTTTTCTTATCATCTTTTTTCCCTTTTTTCTTGGCTTCTTTCAGCTGTTTCTCCAGCTCCTTTTTCTTCTGTTCCTCGAGCTTTTTCTCGTCTTCTTTCTTTTTATCCGCGATCTTTTGTAAATCCCGGACCAGGTCATTCACGATGGTCTTGTCGATGCCGAAGACAAGGTTCGCGTTCTCCAGCCTGGCGTAATACTGGTTCTCGTTCCTGATCTCCCTGCCTGCCAGTAAAGTAAATGCTTTATTTTTATTATCAACTAATTTAATCCTGATATTGGGGGAAAGAAGCCCCGCGTCCGGGACCGGGACCGCATCTTTGTCATCAAAGAACTTTTTTATGCTGATATCCAGGATATTTCCCAGGACCTTCTTCACATCAGCCTGGTTCAGATTGGAATACGAAACAGGGCTGTTGATGATCCAGCTTTGGCCTTCCAGGTTCAGTTCATAATTCAAGGCTTCCTGGTTGCAGGTGATCTGTTTCACATCCCCGCTCTTGACCTGAAATACTTCCTTGTCCCGGAAAAAGAAAAGTTCCCGGTCAAGGGTCGATTCCGCCTTGATCTCCAGGAGGAAGATCTCGGGCTGGTTCTCGAACTTGGCGTAGTAAGCCGACTTATCCGGATTCTGTTCTCCCAGGTTCAGGGTGAGGAGCTGGTCTTCGTTCTTCCGGGCCGTTGTCCATATCCTGAAAACGATCTTGGGCGTTTTCAGGCCGTACAGGTTCAGGTCCGGCAGGTTCTTCCCTATTACTTTATCCTTCTGCAGATCCTTCACATCGTAAAGATAAGCGTCGATATCCGGTTTGGAGCCCTTCAGCTCCCTCGGCTTCCGGATCAGCCAGTCGTTCATGACGCGTTCCAGCCGGATGACCCTGCCGGAGGTCTGGATCTCGACCGTCTTCACGTCGGCAATAGTATAATCGAACAGATTGTTCTTGCTCTTCTCTTTCTGCTCGATGCGTGTCTCAAAAACAAGGAAATAAACCAGGAGCAGAAGAAAAACAGCCGTAGTATAGATCAGTTTCTTGTTTTTTATCTTCGTTTGAGCCATATGATCACTCCTGCCACGATGATTAACAAGGGTAGAATAATGACACAGGAATAAAGAACGAATTTCAGTTTCACCTGGGTAAGCTGGATCTCCCGGGACTCGACAGGCTTGCTCCGGATGCCGATGAGCTCTTCCTTTCCGGCCAGCCAGTTCAGGGTATTCAGGAGCAGGTCCATATTTCCGTAGTATTTCACATTGCTGTTCGAGGCAAAGTCGGAATCCCCGATGATCACCATCCTCATCTCCTTGTTCTCGGCGATCTTCTTGCTCACAACTACCATGATATCAATGGGCCCTTTCTTATCCAGGCCGGGATTATACTTCACTTGTTTGCCTGAAGTATCCGTTTCCAGCCAGGATTCGGGCGTGGTCTTGGCCAGAGGCTGGATATCCACTCCCTCAGGCCGTTTGGACATGATCTCGATACCGGCTGCCGTGGGGAAGTAAGTGGAAGCTTGGAGCTTCTCCGTGATGGGATGGAAATTATACGCCTTTATCAGGGGGATAACAGGCTGGAACCAGTAGGAACTGGCCGGATCGATCACGAACCTTTCGGACGTGGTGAGGCCCCATTTGTTTAAAAACAGATTAATATTATTCTTTGTAAATGGTTCGAGCATAACCAGGATATGACCGCCTGATTCAAGATATTTATTTAAAAACTCATATTCCATATCCGTGTAGTTCTTCTGGGGCGCGCCCACGACCAGCAGGCTGCAGTCTTCGGGTATGTTTCCCAGGGAAGCCAGGTAGATCTTGTCCACAATATAATTTTCGTCGGCGATCACTTTCTTGGTTTCGGACCAGCCTGACTTGTCCATATCATCCAGGTCCACTTCGCCGTGTCCGTAAATAAAATAGATCTTCTTTTTCGACTTGGTAATGCGAAGAAAAGCGCTGGAGATATCCTTTTCCAGGTTATCAAGCAGTTTCAGATAAGGCTGGTAATTGCCTCCCGCCTGCCTGTAATCCACCTTCACAACATCAATGCTCTCCTTCAGCCCGGCTGAAAGGATAATGATGGTCCCGTACAGCTTATAATTGCCGTAAGGCACATTGATGCTCCGGATGTTGTATTCCTTGGCCCTCTGGGGCGCTTTGTCCGGATCAATATATTCGAACTCAATGATAGGACAGCGTGCTTTGTATTCTTTCAATAAGTCGTCTACGGATTCAATAAGCGGGACTTCGGTCCTGAAAAAAAGAACCTTGATCTGTTTCTTCCCCTGTTCAAGCTGTTTCAGAAGGTTCCGTGTATGCGGGGAGAGCGTATACCTCCTGCTTTCTGTAATGTCCCAGCGCAGAAAACGTTTATTGGATATGACATTAACCATAATAAATATGGCCAGGATGACCAGAAGGTAATAATATTTTGAGCCGATGGCTTTCCAGTCCATCGCCTTGATATATTCCAGCGTTTCCCGGAAATTCCCTGCCAGGATATAGGCCAGAAGACCGAGTCCCAGGCCCAGGATGATCAGGCCGATCAGGCCGGTTCCGGCGATAAGCAGCCAGAAGATACCCACGAAGAAGAAAGCCGCTCCCGCGTAAAGGAGATTGATCTTCAGTTTATTGAACAGGATCAGATTTTTATTTTCCACAGTGACACCTCATTAAATGATGACCTTTCTGTTCTCCAGCAGCCGGATGGTAAAGAACAGGTTGATAACGATAACGGAAAGATAAAAGATTATATGGCGTGTGTCGATGACACCTTTGGTGAAATCCTCATAATGTTTCATGAAGGAAAGGTAACCCAGGATACTGCTGGCAGCCCCGGAGAAATAAGAGGAGATCCATCCCACGATCCAGAAAAAAAGAAGCGTGATCAGGGTCACGATACCGGATACGATCTGGTTCTTCGTGGTGGCCGAGATCAGGATCCCCACGGAGATATACGCTGATTCCAGCAGGATGAAACCCAGATAACCCGCGATCACAGGGCCGAATTCCGGTTTCCCGTAAGCGATCAGGATGATCAGGTAATACAGGGTAAAGGCCACGTAGATGAGATAAAAAAGGAGAGTACCGAAGAACTTGCCCAGCACGATCTCGGATTCCCTGATGGGCGACGTGATAAGGAGCTCGATGGTCCCTAATTTTTTCTCCTCGGAAAATGTCCTCATGGTCACGAACGGCGTCAGCAGGAAGGAGATGAATCCCATAAAATTAAGGAAATACGGCATGACGCGCGCGGCATCCCTTATTTCAATGATATAGATATAAAAATAATATCCGCCGATGAGCAGGAAGAAAAAAAGCAGGACATAAGCCACGAAAGAAACAAAGAACTGCCTGATCTCCTTGCGGACGATCGAGTATATATTATGAACCATTTCCATTGGATTAAACCTCTTCCCTTGTTAATTTAATGAACACGTCCTCGAGCGACATGGTAATGGGTGAAAGCTCGAACAGGTTAAAACCGGATTCGATCACTTTCCGGGCCAGGTCGTTCCGGATATCCTTGTCCTTCTGGGCCGTCACAATGATCTCATTGAGGGAGTTCTCGGTCTTCATGAGTTCGATCATCTTGATGCCCACGATCTCGCCGATCTTGTTCTTGATGACGTTAAAATCGTTATCCACCAGGATCTTGATCCTCTGGCCGGATTCCAGGTTCTTCATCAGCTCTTCCTTGGTATCGATGGCCACCAGCTTGCCTTCGTGGATGATGATGACCCGGGTACAGAGGGCGCTAACTTCCTGGAGGATATGGCTGCTCAGGATAATAGTCTTCTCCTTGCCCAGTTCACGGATCAGGTTTCTGATCTCGATGATCTGGTTCGGGTCCAGGCCGATGGTGGGTTCGTCCATGATAAGGATATCGGGATTGCCGATCAAAGCTTCGCCGATCCCCACTCTCTGCCTGAAGCCCTTGGAAAGTTTACTGATCAGCTTGTTCCGGACCTCGGTCAGGCCGACCTTTCCGGTGATCTCGCTGATATGGGATTTTTTATTCTCTTTTTTTACTCCCTTGATATCCGCGACAAAATCAAAATAATCCTTAACATACATCTCGTGGTACAGGGGTACGTTCTCGGGAAGGTATCCGATGTGCCGCCGCGCGTCGATCCCCTGGTCCATGATATCATACCCGGCTACTTTAATATTGCCTTTATCGGGGTAAAGGAATCCGGTGATCATGCGCATGGTCGTTGTTTTACCCGCGCCGTTCGGGCCGAGAAAACCGACGATCTCCCCTTTATCCACGGTAAATGAGACATCGTCCACGGCTTTTGTATTGCCGTAATATTTCGTTACCTGGTTTACTTCTATCAAATTAAATCACCTCTGATAAAATTTTAACGAATTCAAGGTTATCAATATAATATCTATAATCAAAAAGTCAAGTATTACATGTAAGGTAATCAACCGCATCCCGTAACGCCGCGCGGTGATTATCACGACCACCAGGTCTAAACGGTCTGTTGCCCAAATGAATTTGCAGGGGTTTGATTTATCAAACCCGAAAAGAAACGATAAATTTTAACATGTTTTATCAATCGCATCCCTCCATTTTTCATATTTTTTCGATTTGGGCAACAGCCCGTAAAGACCTGGTGCTACATAATAAATAATATCCCATTCCCGTAGCACCGTACCTTCAGGTACGGTGATTACCAAACCGACGGGAATCAACGGGTTTAAAGACCCGTTGCTGAAATTTTTTCCCTTTACAACCTTTATTACCTTTCAAGCCTTTATTGCCTTTATTTACATGAGCAGATATGAATAATACCGCAGCATCCTGCAGAGCTCCTTATAGTTTACGAATTCCTGCTTCAGATAAGACTTGAATTCCCGGTTATGCCTCATGATCCTGAGGTGAAGAACTTCATGGAAAACAATCATCCTCAGGACGTCCTCGTGCACGAACGCGAGCCTGATATTGAAGTTCAGGTTCCCCTTCATGGAAGCGCTGCCCCACTTGGACCTCTGGTCCTTGATGCTGATGCGGTTATACTCCACATCCAGCCTGTCCGCGTAAAGCCCTGCCAGTCCGCTGATCCTCTGTTTTAACTCTTTTTTCACTCCGTCCCTGTCCTGCATCCGTTCCCCGAACTCTTTTCTCAACAGGGGCACGTCGATCATCTTCCCGGCCTCCTGTTCCACTTTTTCCATCTGTCCCAGCTTGGCCAGTATCCAGTCCCTGCGCTGTTCGATGAGCCGGTCCGGGTCACGCAGTTTTTTCGGGGTGACAAGGAACACCTTCCTGTTCTTGATCATGATCCGGTGATACCGGACTTTTTTTATTACCAACTCGTAGTTTATCATAGTATAGCCATATCGTATCCCGCAGCACCGTACCTTTAGGTGCAGTGTGTCATTTGCCGTGGCCGACAGGTAATCGGCGCACCTAAAGGCACGCCGCTACGACCTGCCGCTGCTTTACATTAAAGATTTTTCTGCGACATTCTGTGCTGTTCTGCGGCGCATTATTCTACTTCTCTGCTTTCATGATGACGATGGTCTTATCGTCCCGCCCACGTTCATGGCTGAACTTTTCCGTTTCCGAGATGATGTTGTTGATTATCAGGTCCGGCGAGGACATATAGTTTGTAACGATGACCTCCTTCAGCCGCTTGAA
>JAQTRT010000228.1 GCA_028711675.1 bacterium
TATTGTTGGCAAGAGAAGTACTGTTCAGAAAA
Source organism: bacterium (assembly GCA_028711675.1). Taxonomy (GTDB): domain Bacteria; phylum Spirochaetota; class JAHITG01; order JAHITG01; family JAHITG01; genus JAQTRT01. The sequence goes on from JAQTRT010000228.1 coordinate 33, forward strand.
ATGCCGGAAAGACTATTATGATGGATCCGGTTGGCACAGATGAAGTTCGTATCCCCGCCGTTCATAAAAATACCATATGAAGGATGCCGGGATATATCATTCGACATGATAATATTTTTAGTCGCGCTACTTAGAAGATAAATACCGTAACCAGTATTGGTCCAGATCAAATTTCTGACGATATAATTACTCACTTCTGTGCTTGAAAGATATATCCCTTGAATGTTTTTCCATATCCTGTTCTCCCGGACAACATTCTTAACACCGTTATTGATCCGGATGCCTGAAACCGAGTTGGACCAGATGTCATTCTGCAAGACATAATTATTATTCGGCCCATTAACAAGCCTGATCCCGTCAACCTGATTTAAACAGATCTGGTTTTTAATAATATAATTAGTTGTAGAACTGTCTACTACGTAGATACCTATATTGCCATTATGCAGCCTGTTGGACATGACAATACACCTTGTTGTGCTGGATATTCTTATTCCATTATCCTGGTTATACCCCCAGAATTCATTGGTCAGGATAAAGTTGCACCCTGACGATCCGGTACCCAGTAATATGCCCCAACTATCATTGGAATAAAAGGAATTTCTTGTAATATAATTAGATTTAGCAGTGCCTGATAGGACAATCCCACCGGTCTTATTGTGATGAATCTGATTGAACCGTATTTGATTATAATCGACGTTGTCGATGTTGATACCATCAGTCTGGTTCAGTCCCCAGATATCATTTGAAAGGATAACATTAGCGGTTGTATTCCCGCCTGAGATATAGATACCGGCTGTAGGATTTGAATAAATACTATTATTGACGATTCGCGAGTTATTAATAGTACTTGATCCCCGGATACCGTATTGGGAAGCCTTCTTTATAACAAATCCATCAATGACTGTGCCGGAACAATTTTGAATATCAAAACCAGTAGTACCCCCAGTGATCACAGCCTGCCTCTTATTCAAACTCCGGAATGTAAGCTGGTTGCTGCAGACAGTGATTTCTTCATTGTAAATACCGTTCGAGACGATGACGACATCGCCGGAAGCCATGTTAGTAATTGTGTTGTTAATGGTCTTCCAGGCTGTGGTCCAGTTGGTCCCGGGCGATGTATTAAGGCCGTTGGTCTTAACATAGTAATTTCTGGCCTGGATTTGGTTTGTTGCCAGAAAAAGAAAAAGTCCCATGGAAATCATGATCAATTTTTTCATTATACTATCTCCTTTTATAAATACAGTCCGGTATTTATCTTACTATAATATTTTTTATTCCTTTGTCCACTGTATTAACGGTGCCATTTTGTAAAGCATATAATAATCGGCGCACCTGAAGGTACGCCGCTACTGATGAGAAGGAGCTATTTTATGACTGTCATCTTGAGCTTCTTATTGATATCCCCTTTGATGAGAATAATATTTAGTCCCGCTCCTACTTTTTTCGTGCTGTCCCGGAAAGTGCCGTACCAGTCCTGGTACTGGCCCGCGTCATAATGCCGGCTCGGCCAGGACTTCACCAGCGCGCCTTTTATGTTATAGATCTTTATCTCCACTGTGCACGCTTTACCGAAGATGATCCTGGCAGGCTCTGCTTTGGACAGGTCCAGGTGATTGTTGTAAACAGCCGCATCTTCAGACGGCAGCTTGATAAAGTCATACTGGACGGTTTTGACCGCTTCCGAAAGGCCGGCCTTGTTCTTCGCATAGAATTTGAGCGTCGTGGTACTGCTGAGGCTGACGGTTACGGGTGAGATACCGTTCACAGCCGTGGAGGAAGTCACGGGATCCGAGCCGTCCGTCGTATAATAAATGGTTATATTATCCGGGAGTTCCGCATCTGCGGCCGTGAGGACCACTTCGATCGTGCCCGCATAAATACCGCCAGCTTTGCTGGCCGTGGTCACGGGCGGCGTGGTATCCCCTGCTCCCGTGAATTCCTTCCATCCCATATCCGGACCTGAACCCCGGTAGCTGTCCGTGATCCCGGGTATGTTCGTGGCGCTGTTTACGGCCGGGCTGCCGGCTGAAGAGATGAGAAAAGCGGTAACGGTATCGATCATAGGGTCCTGGAAAACATTATGGGCGCCGAGAACGGCGCCGGCATTGACCGCTCCGGCGCCGTTGCCGAACAGGCAGTTATGGCTGATGAGGACCGTGCCGGAGCTTGAATTGGTAATGCCGAGATAACCGTTGGAAAGGATGATGTTGTTCATGATATATCCGGAAGCGCTGTCCAGGAAAGCGATGCCGGAATTGGCGACGGTATGGCAGATGGTATTGTTCGCGATCCCCGTATTCTGGGCCGTTCCGAAGGCGGCGACGCAGAACGAAAAATTATCCGTGAACAGGTTCCTGCTGACAGCGTTAAAATCGCCGTTATTGACGGCTATGGGCTGGCTCTGGGACTGGAACTGGTTGGACAGGACCGCGTTAAAATCGGCATCATCGGAATTGATATAGATACCCAGTGTTGTGTTATTGCCCAGGAGATTATTGCATACGGCATTGGAGACCGCGTCGCCGTCAAGAAGGAATCCCGCGTATGTATTCCCGAAGAGCGAATTGCCCCTTATACTGTTCCGGTCTCCGTCCGCAAGGTGGATGCCGGTCTGCTGGCCCGGACCCAGGACGGTGTTGTCCTCCACTATGTTCGCGTCGCAGGAGTCATTGTCTATCTGGATGCCGTATTGATTGTTGGAACAGAGCCGGTTGCCGCTGATAAGGTTGGACCGCGCATCGAAGGTCATTCCGATGCCTCCCGTGCTGTTGTTCCGGAACTGGTTGTCCCGGATAACGTTCCGGTCGCCCGCGCCGTTCCATAGCCCGACCGTTGCATTTCTGAAGATATCATTGGACCGGATGACGTTATCGTCGATATAATTGTCCACGAAGCGGAGGCCGAAAAGACCGTTGGAACAAATACTGTTCCCGGCGATAAGGTTGCCGGTGGTTCCCGAAGCAGTCAGGTCATCCAGGTAGATCCCGCAGTTCTGGGCTTTACTCAGACGGTTCGCCCGGACAACGTTGTTGTCGCTGTCAGCGATCCAGACACATTCATCCTGGTTCGCCCCCCACACGTCGTTGGAAAGGATGAAGTTGTTGTCCGCTGCCTCGTCCGGGATATAAACACCGGCCGTGTCGTTGGAATAGACGGTATTCCGGCTGAAGGTATTGAAGGTCGCGCTGCCCACGAGACGGATCCCGAATTGAGCATGGTTGTGTATGATGTTGAACCGGAAGATGTTCTGGTCAGCCTGGTTGCAGCTGATCCCGTAAGGCTGGGTAGCCCCTTTGATTTCGTTGCTCAGGATGGTATTATTGACCGCGGAACTGGTCTGGAGGTAAATTCCCCCGGACAGATTGGAACAGACCGTGTTCCTGAGGATCACGTTGTAGGTGGCCGTACTGTCAAGGAGGATACCGTAATCATGATGGCGCAGCCTGTTCTCCTTTATCAGGTTATTATCCCCGGATACGATATAGAAGGCGTCGCCCTGGTCCGCGCCCCAGATATCGTTGTAGCGGAAGATATTGTCATCCGCGGAATCGGAGGCTATCTGGACACCGTAGGAACGATTGGAATAAATCAAATTACCAGTGATACTGTTCATGGTCGCGTTGCCGTCCAGGCACAGGCCGAACGAAGAATGGTTATGGATCCTGTTGGAATAAATGAGGTTGTTGTCGCCGTGAAGGAGGTAAATGCCGTGCCCTTTGTTGCTGTAGATATTGTTAAAACCGATCACGTTGTTGTCCCCGTTATCGAGGTAGATCCCGTAACTCGAGAGCGAACCGTGGATATCGTTCGAAAGCACGGTATTATAATCCGTCAGGTCCGGAAATATCTCGATCCCGTCCGTATTGGAGTATATGGCACTGTTCATCACGGTGTTCGAAGACGCTCCGCCGGTCATACTGACGCCGAACACCGTGGCCCCTTTCAGGACAAATCCGTTTACCACGGTCTTTCTGTAGCCGTTGATACGGATACAGTACATACCGCCTTTAATGACAGCCTGCTTTTTATTCAAGCTGATGAAAGTGCATCGGTTCTTCACAAGTGTCACTTCCTCGTTATAAGTGCCGTTCGACACGATGATCACATCGCCGGAGGACATATTCGTAGCCGCATGGCCGATGGTGCTCCATGCCGAGGCCAGGTTTGTACCTGCCTGGGTATTATTGCCTGTGGCTTTCACATAATAATTCCTGGCCTGGAGAGGACCTGCAGCCAGGGAAAGAAGAAGCCCGATAGAGAACAGAAATAATTTTTTCATTATACTATCTCCTTTTATAAATACAGTCCGGTATTTATCTTACTATAATATTTTTTATTCCTTTGTCTACTGTATTAACAGTGCCGGTCCCGAATAATCGGTGTACCTGAAGGTACGCCGCTACTGTACGGTGAACAAGCTATTTAGTAACTGTTATCTTGAGCTTCTTATTAATATCCCCTTTGATGAGAATAATATATAGTCCCGCTCCTACTTTTTTCACGCTGTCCCGGAAAGTGCCGTACCAGTCCTGGTACTGGCCCGCGTCATAATGCCGGCTTGGCCAGGACTTCACCAGTATACCTTTTACATTATAGACCTTTACTTCTACAGTGCATGCTTTACCGAAGATGATCCTGGCAGGCTCTGCTTTGGACAGGTCCAGGTGATTGTTATATACAGCCGCTTCTTCAGACGGCAGCTTGATAAAGTCATACTGCCGTATCTGCACCGTTTCAGAGAGGCCAAGACTGTTCCTGGCGTAGAATTTCAATGTCGTGGTCCGGTCGATACTGACGGTCACAGGCGAGATTCCGCTCAGGACCGTGGAAGACGTAAGGGGATCAGATCCGTCAGTTGTGTAATAGATCGTAATATTGTTCGGGAATTCCGGGTCCGCAGCTGTCAGCACCACGTCAAATGGCGCTGAATAAAAAC
>JAQTRT010000229.1 GCA_028711675.1 bacterium
TTCCGGGTCTTTCCTGATGGAATCCATGAACTCTTCTATAGAAAGGTCCGTGTCCATCCGCACACCCGACAATCTGGCCCGCAGATCTTTCAGCTCATTCCGGAGATCCAGCCCGGGAATGGTCTGAAGATCATTTTTCATTTTTTTCCCCGGTTTGGCCTTATCCCTGCTGACCACGGTTAATCCGAGGAACTTCAGAACATTCCCGAACCATTCCCTGTATAATTCCATTTTCCGGTCGACCAGGAGCGTCCCGCGGCGTTCCGGCTGGTTCGGCCTGATAGCGTTAAAATTCATATTAAAAAAAGTCCGTCTCCTGTTCAGCCTGTTAAGATCATATTTTTCATAACCGCTTCCCCTGACATGAAGTTTCAGGTCCGTATAAGCAAAATCCTGGCCGGTGAGAAGAAGATCTTTAAAACCAAGGTACCGGATGATGTAAAGGGCTGTGGAGGCCACGGTCCCGCCCTGGGGCATGCAAGGGACGGAATACTTTGAATAATAAAATTCCAGGCCCGGAAGGTGATAACTGATGATGATGGAAAGCCCTTTCCACAGGGAAAAAAGGCTGTGATGCACGGACAGGTCGCAGATCAGGTTCAGACCGAGTCCCAGACAGTCTTTTAAATGGTACAGATTACTGTAACTCGAATCACCCAGGACCACAAAATCAGGAACGACCTTGTTTTTAAGAAGAAAACGAAGCGACGGCGCCAGGGCGAAGATGACCCCCTTATACTGTTTCACCCATTCCAGGTCCTTCTCCAGGGACGGGCCGGAAGAGACAAGCAGAGCGGTCTGTCCCGAAAACCGGGAACGCAGGTCCCGGATAAAGACAAAATCACCGGCCCTTTTAAAATTAAGGAAGCTGTTCGTCAGCCACTCTTCCATGAAACAGGAGGTGGTTGTAATATCAGCTACCTGTTGTTTGAAATGGATGAGAAGCTTTTCTTTAAGGACCGCATAGTATTCCTTCCCGGTCTCCGTCAGCACCCTGTTCTCCAGGAACAGGATCTCCCTGAACGGGATTGTCCGTATCCCGGAGATGATCTTATCCAGGACAACTTCATCCTTTTCATGAAAGAAAAAAGAAATGTCTTTCAGCGGATAATCTCTTTTCCGGAAAGAACGGAAACCCTCTTCGGCTTCAACAACGAAGATCATTCTATCCGGCAAAGGGCTCTTTTCCAGAAGGGCATCCAGCAGATATCCCAGGCCGAAGCCCAGGATAATAACAACCTTGAACTTATCCAAGTCCTTGTACGCTAACAGTTCATCACGTGCTTCCTGGACAGGGTCATACAGACTATGGATAAGACGGCCTTTATAACGGGCGGTCTTTAAAAGGGGATTTTTAAGGCGGGTATCCAGCAGCTCGATATATACGGGTAATTTAATTCCCATTACGATTTATTTTATATCATGAACCAGATAAGGCAAAAGCCCGAGAGGCAGGGAAATGAATATTTTCTCTAAAACCGGCGGGATCTCGGTCATGCGGCTGTCATCCAGGCTGAAAATATTGAACAAACCGTAACATTCGTTATTTAACTTAACGGGGATCGTATAAAAGAACCGGATCCAGGACGCGTCGCTGGTAAAAAGGCTTTTCTTGTACACATCGAGTTCCCTGAAATCCGGGATCAGCATGGGTTCTCCCAGCTCAATGATGCTGTTAAAAAAATCATGGCCTTCCGGTATGGTAAAATTCCTGTCCGCTTCCGGGGTCATACCCAGGCTTTTCCTGGTCACATACCGGCCTTTGGCCTTATCGATCACCATGACATTGGCGGCTGTGACGCGGTAGAAATCTTTGATGGTCTTCATGAACAGGACAAGGGCTTCTTCCAGGTTCTCGGCCAGGTTGATGTTTTTCAGATTCTCGAACATCATGACGAAATTCCTGTGCTCTTCCTTGATGTTCTCCATTTTCTTTTCCGTGCTGGAAAGGTACATGGAATTAAAAAGAGCCAGGGTGATCACCTGGTTCAACTGGCTGATCTCCTCAATGTCGTTATAGCTGAAACCGCCTTCATCCTGTTTATCGCCCAGCGTGATGAACCCTTTCATCTCGTTCTTATACAACAGGGGGAAGATCACTTTTAATTTATAGCTGATGAATTTGCTCAATTCATCCTTGAACTTGGGTTCAATGAGGAACTCGGAGATATTGACCACGTTCTTGTTCATGGCCTTTAAAAAATTACTGTAGTAGCTGATATGGAAAAACTTCTGGTCCTCTTCCCGGATCCCGCGGCTGCCCAGAAGGCGGAAAACATTCTCGTCATCATCAAGAAAATTGATCAGGACACGGTCCACATTGAACCGGCTTTCCAGTGAATTCAGAATGGTCTCCACCTGAAGATCAAGGCGGTTATCGCCGAACAGGTCGAGAATAAACTGATGCATGTCAATGGAGGATGTGGATTTTATTTTCTGCCGGGGTGCAGATTTATATTGTCTCGCTTTTTCCAATAGGCCCATATCCGCTCCTGTGAAGCATTTATATTTTTAAGTCGTTGAACAAGGAATGATAAAGATCGTAATATTCAGATTCGGCGAATTCCTTGATTTTATCTTCAGGCAGATAATCCAGAAGACTGTCCAGATATTTCAATATTTTTTTCAATTTTTGATCATCAAGCCCTTCTTTCTCCCCGAACATAGTTTCCGGGAGATTGGACTCAGACCGGAAAGTTTCAGCTGATAAAGAGCTTTCCGGTTCCAGGGGGATCAGTTCCGATAATTCGGCGGATTCACCTGTTTCCTCCGGAGGTTGTTCCAGGCTTATGCCCTGGTCCAGGCCGGACGCCATTTCCTCAGCCGGCAGGGATTCTTCCACGATCTCGGTTGATTTAAGGATGTTATCAAGCTCGCTCCCGGTAAGGCCGATCGACTCATCCTCCTCTTCTTCAAAAAAGGAACCTGGTTTCACTGCCTCGGTTTTTTCTTCCGGAAGTGAAAGCCCTGCGGCTGATTCCTCAAGCACAGGCGCGCCCAGGTCTATTTCCTCAACAGGGATCTCATCCAGCGATATCTCCTCGCTTTCAAGAGGGGTTTCCTTGGCCTCGGCCCCCATCACGTTCTGGGTCAGGAACTCCTCCATCTTTTTATCCGGCGCTCTTTCGGCAGAGCCGGCTGCTTTTTCTTCCAGGATCTTCTCCACGGTCGGGACCTGGGTCAACGGTGTCTCTTCGGTATCTTCCAGGATATTGCTCAATTCCTCGCTGGAAAGGCTGATGGTCTCATCTTCATCTTCATCAAAGAACGAACTCTTAGCCTGTGCTTCCGCGTCAGATGCCGGGACAGCCTGTGCTTCTTCACTCATCTCCTTGATGATCTCGTTCTTTACGTATTTTTCGGTCTCTGTATCCGCTACGATACGGGGCTCTGTCTTCTCTTCCTCCAGTTTCATATCGACCGCCTCTCCCGGTTCATCGGAAAAAAGGACGGATTCCTCTTCGACAGCCCGCAAGTCCACGGGCTGGGCCCCGGATGGGATACCGAATTCTTCAGGTTCCTTTTCCGCAGGCTTAACAGAAGGCATGACCGGTTCACTGGCCTGAAGGGAATCAAGGGACTCCAGGACAGGTTCTTCCTTGAGCACGTCGATCTTATCTTCATCGAAGATCAAGGATTCCTTCGTTTCATCCTTGAAGTTCTTCAGGATCTCATCATTGCTGATGATGTCGTCCAGGTCATTGGTGTTAAAATCTATACTTTTATTGTCAAATGAATATAAATTGTCTTTTACCATTGTTCTTCTCCTGTCCTGATGAATTTCCTCATTTCAAAAAATTTCCTTTCGCCGATCCCGTCCACTTCTTTCAGTTCTTCCGGTTCGTCAAACCGCTCATATCTTGTCCTGTATGTGACGATCTGACGGGCTATCTTTTTCGTCACACCGGGGATCATGCGCAACTCATCTTCTGTGGCCCGGTTGATGTTGAGCCTTTCGCCGTCCCTTAATTTACGGTACGGAACATAATACTCGGAACCGTCCGTAAGGAACAGGCTGCCATCGATCCTTTCCTTATCCCCATAGGGTAATATCCCTTTCCCGCGCTCAATCAGGTCTTTTAGACGTCTGCCCCGTACAAGATAATATTCGCCCGGGGACCGGACACAGCCTTTTAAGGATACCTTGATCAAACCCGGAGAACGGCTGGTACCGGCTCTCTCCGGACTGATAACCTGAAAATCTAAAAAATCCCTTAAATTTTCATTGTTTTTAAAGCCATATAGCAAAGAACCCATAAATCCAAACAGAAAAAAGTAAATAATATGCTTCTTTTTATTTATCGGCATAAAAACATTATTTTTTTAATCGAATATATTAATAATAATTTAATCTTTTTCTATTTCCTTGTCAAGTAAAATTAAGTTGACAAGGAAATAATTATTATTATTATTGATTTTACCATGGACTTGCTTAATAAAAAAATCAGGAATATCACCCAATCTGTAACCCTTAAAATCGACGCTCTGGCTAAAAAAATGAAGGCTGACAACGAGGATGTCGTCAGTTTTGGCGCCGGCGAACCGGATTTCGATACTCCGGATTATATCAAGGACCAGGCCATAGCCAGCATTAAAAAAGGCGAGACTAAATACACGGATGCCTCCGGGACCATCGCACTGAAGAATGCCGTGGTTAAGAAAATGAAAGAGGAGCACGGCCTGGAGTACCAGCCTTCCCAGATCGTCATCTCCTGCGGGGCCAAACATTCCCTGTATAATATTTTCCAGGTCATGCTTGATCCGGGTGACGAGGTCATTCTCTTCTCCCCTTTCTGGGTTTCCTACCCGGAACAGATCAAACTGGCTGACGCCAAACCGGTTATCGTGGACACAACAGGAACAGGCTTTAAGATCAATTTCAATGAACTGGAAAACAAATTATCGCCCCGGACCAAGCTCATCGTCCTTAATTCCCCCCAGAACCCCC
>JAQTRT010000230.1 GCA_028711675.1 bacterium
GCAAGAGCTTCGCTTACCTCGTCCCCCTTATCCTTCATTCCATAAAGAACGGCGAGAAGATCGTTATCTCCACAAATACCAAATCCCTCCAGCAGCAGATGACGGACAAAGACCTGCCTTTTTTAAAGAAGATGATGAACGGACAGGACCAGGATTTCACTTTCAAGGTATTTTACGGTTCCAATAACTACATCTGCCTGAAGAAAACAGAGGAATTCCTGTTCGGCAATCACCTCGGACTTTACCTGAAACAGAAGGACAGGGACCGGCTGGTGGAATATATCAACCATCCGGCCAGTTCAGGCATCCGGTATGATATCAAACTCGACATGGACAACCAGGTGTGGATGAACCTGAACCGTGACGCGGACCTGTGCCTGAAGAAGAACTGCCGCTTTTATAATTCCTGTTTTTATTATAAGAACGTGAAGGAGGTGTTTCAGACCGATATCATCGTGGTGAACCACCATCTTTTTTTTGCCAACATCAGGAGCGGGTACAGCCTCCTTCCCCGTTTTAACGTATTCGTCTGGGATGAAGCCCATAACGTCGAGGACGTGGCTTCCCGTTTTCTGGCCGACACGGTGTCCGAGACCGAAGTCCAGTTCCTCCTGAACCAGATCATGATGCTGAAAGAGAGCGGGGGGACGGGAGAAGGGCCGGGGGATAACCTGACGTCCCAGCATCAGATCAGGGAACTGCAGAACAGTTTCAAGGAGTTCTTCGACCATGTCCGCCGGAACTTCAAGAACAATACGCGTGTCAGGGATCAGGTGCTGCCCAATGATATCCTTCTCCGGATGGAAAGCAGCCTGCCTGTTATCAGGAATTATTTAAAGCTGTTCGAGAACATGAGCGATGAAACGGACCAGGAACTGGACCTGATCTACCGGAAGCTGCTTCAGATCAGGGATAACCTGGGATTTTTCCTGGCGCATGATGATGAGGAGTACGTATACTGGATAGAGAAGACGGGCCGAAGGGAATACGTGGAATTGAAGCATACGCCCATTAATATAGCAGGTTATTTAAATACCAAGGTCTTTTCCATTTATCCCACCGGTATCCTGACATCCGCGACCTTGAGCACCAATAATGATTTTCAGTTCATCAAATCAAGATTGGGCCTGAAAGAATGCAGGGAGAGGATATTCCCTTCGCCTTTTAATTTCAGGAAACAGGTGCGGCTGTATTTCAACAAAGACCTGGCCCTCCCTGCCGAGGAGAAGGGATACATCCATGATATTTCCCGGGAGATCACGCGTCTGCTGAAGATCACGCAGGGCAAGGCTTTTATCCTGTTCACCAGCTATGAGACCCTGAAACAGGTAAAAAAGAAGATCGAAGGAGAGGTCGAGTACAAGCTGCTGGTTCAGAACGAGAAACCCTTCCCCCGGCTCCTGGCCGAGTTCAAGAAAGATATTAATTCGGTCCTCATGGCCACTATGAGCTTCTGGGAAGGTGTGGATGTACCGGGCGAAGCTCTGAGCTCGGTGATCATCACGCGGCTGCCCTTTGATATGCCGGATGACCCCATCGTCTCGGCACGCATCGAATACATGAAGAAGCATGACGCCAATCCGTTCATGGAATATCAGCTCCCCAATGCCATTATTTTATTAAAGCAGGGTTTCGGCCGTTTGATCCGGAATTCCACAGACAGAGGTATCGTGGCCATCCTTGATTCCAGGATCGCACGGAAAAGCTACGGCCGCATCTTCCTTAATTCCCTTCCTGAATGCGGGATGCTGGAAGAAGAGTACGATTGGGAATAATTCGGAAGAAAAATAATATGTAGCGGCGTACCTTTAGGTGCGCCGGATACCGGAAACGACGGGCTTACGACCGTCGATTTAATAATCACCGCACCTAAAGGTACGGTGCTACGGGAATGGGGTCGATTACCTTATAAAATAAATAACTTGAAAAATACAATATCGAATATATATTATAAATATATGAGAACAAGCCTTGCCATTATTTTGGTCTTAATTCTGGTCAGAGTGTCTCCGGCCCAGAAGCTCCTGGTCCCTATGGACAATACCCAAAGGGACCATCTGAGGGCCTATGGACTTATGTTCTGGGCATTGGAACAGGGTTTAAAGGGGGAATGGCTGCTCAATTACCGGGGCGGTTCCTTTCTGCTCGATCATGCGGACAATATCAAGGAGCATGCTGACCTCCTGGGCGTCAGTTGTGTTGTCATCGACGATGCTGCTCTTGTCCTCCTTTATCAGACCATGGACCAGGAAAACATGAACAGGATCTATCTGGACAAAGCGCCGAAGATCGGCGTCTATGCCCCCACCTATACCGAACCGTGGGATGACGCGGTCAGGCTGGTCCTGGATTACAGCCAGATCCCTTATACACGCGTCTGGGACAAGGAAGTGCTCCTGGGTGAACTTTCCAAGTTCGACTGGCTTCATCTTCACCATGAGGATTTTACCGGTCAGTACGGGAAGTTCTACGGTTCGTTCAGGAACGCGGAATGGTATAAAATGGACGTAGCCCGGGCTGTGAAAATGGCCCGTGAACTGGGGTTCAAATCGGTCCAGCAGGAAAAATGCGCCGTAGCCAAGATGATCCAGGCCTATGTTATGCAGGGCGGATTCCTGTTCGGCATGTGTTCGGTCATGGATTCGCTCGATATCAGCCTGGCCAGTGAAGGGATCGACATTATCCCTCCCGAGATCGACGGTACGTCCGTTACGGCCAATGCCCAGGAAAAACTGGATTATAACCGGACCTTTGCTTTTACGGGTTTTAAGCTTGTCTTTGATCCTTATGTGTATGAAGTGTCGGATATTGACATTGATATCATGAAAGAGGGGCTGTATAACACTCCGGATACTTTCACGTTGTTCGATTTTTCCGCGAAGATAGACCCCGTGCCCTGCATGCTGGTGCAGAACCATGAGAATGCGGTCAAGGGTTTTCTCGGCCAGACAACGGCCTTTGTGAGGAAAGTGATCAAGGAGAACGTGACCATACTGGCTGATACACCGAATACGGACAGGGTTAAATATATCCACGGCGATTTCGGGAAAGGGACCTTTACTTTCCTGGGCGGCCATGACCCTGAGGATTACCGGCACCTCGTGGGCGACCCTGCTACGGACCTTTCCCTCCATAAGAACTCGCCGGGATACCGGCTTATTCTGAACAATGTTCTTTATCCCGCGGCAAAAAAGAAGAACAGAAAGACATGATGAGACCGGATGGAAAATTCCGCCACTGAGAAAGCCGCATTTCCGTAGCACCACACCTTTAGGTGTGGTGATCGACCGTAAACGACAGGTCCGTCGCTACACAGAAAAAAACTTGCCAATGGTTTATAATTCAATATACTATGGGATATGGAAATCGACAAATTGAACAGTATCCTGCTGCAGCTGGAAGGAGTGTACAAGGTTACTTTAGACTCCAAGCAGAAGGAACGCGTCAGGAAAGATATAGACAAGGTAAAGAAGCAGATCGAGCACGAGATGAAGTACGGCGAGAAGAACGTCCTGAAAGAGAACGAGCCCGAAGCTGGGGTGGAAGTAAAGACCGAAGGCAGTCCGCCTGCCAATGAGACCGACAGACTGATCCAGCAGTCAGCGGTACTTTCCAAATTCCCCATTACCAATATCCATCCTCTCCTGATAAACGAAGAGATCAACGCGGCCATTTTTTACCTCCAGATTTTTGAGAACGAGCTGTGGGGCCCCTTGAGCGATTTCCATTTAAAACTGGATTATTTCTATTCCCATGAAAGGGAAAAATTTTACAATAAATCCGAGGTGGTCAAGAGGCTGATCAAACAGTATTTTGATGTTCTGGACGAGCTGAGCAACCTGGAGATCAACAATGTGTACAGCGAAAAACTGAAGATCATGAAGAACAAGCAGGAAAGGGTCATCCTGATCGAGGGCGTGAAATTCATATCTGAGATTGATATTTTCATCGAACAGCTGATCAATGATTATGAAGGGAGCCAGAACACGATCCTGAACCCCAATGACGCCATCAATTTTTCCGATATCGAAGGGAAAAGGTTCCTGGACGGCTGGGTCGTGATCGAAGCTCTCCGTTTCATCAGTAAATTCTGCAAGGAATTCATGGAGATTATCAAGATACCCGAAGAGATATTAAGGTTCGAAAAATAAATGAGGGAGAAGGAACGGACCTTCCTTCCGCCGGCCGGAGCCCTTGCCTTATCGGCCTGCGGATGCATCCGGACCGTTCCTCTATTAAGGAGAAAAGGAAAGAACCATGAGCAGAGAATCGACCAAAACCGTTATCGGTCCCGGTTCCTTCTTCGAGGGAAAGTTCTACGTGAACGGAGAGCTTGAAGTGCAGGGCAAGTTCGAAGGCGCTTCTCTTTTTATTGATACCCTGGTGATCGATAAACGCGGGAAGATCAAGAGTAATGTCAAGGCTAACAATGTCGTCGTGGAAGGCATCATCATCGGCAATATCCAGGCCAGGAACCGGGTTATGCTGCTGCCCACGGCTAAAGTCCTGGGGAATATAAAGACCCCGGAACTCATCATTCAGAACGGCGTAATCCTGGAAGGAAAATGCACGATCCTGAATGATCTGGAAAAATCACCTTCAGAACTGGTAGGTAAATTATATGACGAAAAAGGGTAGAATACTGATCGGGATCACGATGGGGGACGCTGTCGGCGTCGGCCCCGAGGTCATCTGTAAGATGTTCCTCAGAAAATCTTTTAAAAAATTCTGTGACATTGTTGTCATCGGCGATAAGTTCCTGTTCGATAAGACAGTGCATTATTACCGGTATAACATGAAGACAGAAAAAGTCGCAACAGCGGAGGATGTCTATCTCCTTCCGGATAATGTCCTCGGTATCCTGGATATCGATTCCAAGGTCACCATCAATAATGTGAACCTGGGGAAACCATCCAGGGAGATCGGGCAT
>JAQTRT010000231.1 GCA_028711675.1 bacterium
TGATCAACGGCAAAGGCAAAGAACCTGTCTCGATCCTGGCCAGGCATATCTGGCTCTATGACGAAGAACGGACCGGTATAACATTGAACGATGTTTATCTTTTTACCGGCGCTGATAATCTATATAACGTGGACGAAGAGAACATCCGGAAGACCGTTATCCGGGGTTCAGTCACTTTCAAGAATAAATATAAGAATATAAGCAAGCCGCTGGAACTGAAAGAATTGCCTGCTGATGCCGCTCTTTACTCGGGACAGGACCTGTTTGACATTAAATTCCTGTTCAGCACAGTGATAAGGAAACCCGGGGAACTTTACATCCCGTATATTTTCATGGAGGAAGAATGATACCAGCACTCTCTCTTACCTTTCTTTGTGTCATAGCCGGATACACGGACCTGAAAAAATTCATCATTCCGGATTGGGTCACTTTACCCGGCATCGTAACAGGACTGGCATGCCCCCTGCTCTTCCATAATATCCCGCTGCAGGCTTCCCTGACAGGCGGGCTCACCGGCCTCCTCTTCTTCGGGCTTACAGCTTATCTCAGCAGGCTGGCGCTGAAAAAAGAGGCGCTGGGCGGCGGTGATATCAAGCTCGCTGCCATGCTGGGGACCTTTCTGGGATGGAACGGCCTCCTGGCTGTTATATTCGCGTCATCCTTGCTCGGCCTTGTTATATCTGTTATTCTTATCCTATTGAAAAAAATCAACCGGAACTCCCCCATCCCGTTCGGGTTCTACCTGTCGCTTGCCGCGATCGTATTTACTTGGATCAGTAAATTATAGCCACAAAGACACGAAGTTGATCCTTTCTTTGTGCCTTGGTGCCTTAGCGGCCATCTTTTTTTTCTTTCCCAAAAAACATTTGATTATGAAATTAAATTTTATATAATGGAAGGTCATGACTAAAATACTGATAAAAGGGAATATTGCCATTGCGGAATCGGCCGTTATTGCGGGATGCCGGTATTATTTCGGCTATCCCATCACGCCGCAGAACGAGATACCCATGTACCTGTCCGGCCGCCTTCCCGAAGCAGGAGGCGTCTTTGTCCAGGCCGAGAGCGAGCTGGCTGCCATTAACATGGTCTTCGGCGCTGCCGCGACAGGCGCCCGGGTCATGACAACAACTTCCAGCCCCGGATACAGCCTCATGCAGGAAGGCATTTCCTACATTGCTGCCGCGGAACTTCCCTGCGTGCTGGCCAATATCATGCGCGGCGGGCCCGGACTCGGCAACATCGCGCCCGCCCAGGCTGATTATTTCCAGGCTGTGAAAGGCGGCGGACACGGCGACTACAGGCTCATTGTCCTGGCTCCGCAGAGCGTGCAGGAGACCGCTGACCTGACCATGGAAGCGTTCAACCTGGCTGACAGGTACAGGAATCCCGTGCTGCTCCTGCTTGACGGACTGCTGGCCCTCATGAGCGAGCCTGTGGAGCTTCCCAAACCGGACAGGATCGAAAAGTATCCGAAAGAATGGGCCCTGACAGGAGCTAAAGGAAGGTCCAGGAACGTGATACGAACCCTGTGGCTCAATCCTGACGACAGGGTGACAAAACACAACTGCCATCTTCTGGAAAAATACGACAGGATCAGGAACGAACTTATAAAATACGAAACATACAAAACAGAGGACGCGGACCTCATCATCGTGGCTTACGGCACATCGGCCAGGGTCTCCAGGACCGGTATTGATCTGGCCAGGCAGGCCGGGATCAAGGCGGGCCTGATACGGCCTGTCACGCTCTGGCCGTTCCCGGAAAAAGTTATCCGCGACGCGGCAGGGCCGGGTAAAAAATTCCTCTCCGTCGAGATGAGCATGGGCCAGCTCGTGGAAGACGTGAGGCTGGCCGTGAACGGAAAATCGGAGGTCCATCATTTCGGGATAGGCGGAGGATGGGTGCCGACGGAAGTGGAAGTGTTCGAAAAGATAAAGGAATTAGTATAAAGGAGCGGCGGATTTGGCCATTGTTTTTAAGAAACCAAGGAGCATGACAGACACACACATGCACTATTGCCCCGGATGCGGACACGGAGTGGCGCACCGGCTGGTGGCAGAGGTCATCGATGAACTGAACGTACGCGAAGAGACCATTGCCGTGGCTCCCGTGGGATGCGCAGTACTGGCCTATGATTACTGGGATTTCGACGTGACCGAGTCGGCTCACGGACGGGCTCCGGCTGTGGCCACGGGCATCAAACGGGTCTTCCCGGACAAGGTGGTGTTCACGTACCAGGGCGACGGCGACCTTATCTCCATCGGCGGCAACGAGCTGCTCCACTGCGCCAACCGCGGCGAGAACATCACAGTGGTCTTTATCAACAACACGGTTTACGGCATGACAGGCGGGCAGATGGCGCCTACCACGCTCCCGGGACAGAAGACCACGACAACGCCTTTGGGAAGGGACCCGGCCACAGAAGGACATCCCATCAGGGTTTGCGAGCTTTTATCTTCGATACCAGGCGTCAAATACCTGGAAAGGGTCTCCCTGGACAAGACCGCGAACATCATCAAGGCCAGGAAAGCCCTTATGAAGGCTTTCCAGGCCCAGCTCGATAAAAAAGGATTCTCCCTTGTGGAAATGCTCACTCCGTGCCCCACCAACTGGGGCATGAACGCGCATGAATCCCTGAAATTCATCTCAAATGACGTTATTAAATATTTCCCAACGGGAGTCATCAAGGACGAACTGTAATGGAAGAAAAGGTTACATTATCCGGAATGGGCGGCCAGGGCATCATCCTGCTCGGGACACTGATCGCGAACTGCGCCATGGAAGAGGACAGATCTGTCACGCTCATACCTTCCTACGGCGCGGAGATGAGGGGAGGCCTTTCCCAGAGCTATATCTGCATATCGGACAAAGCCATCGGCTCTCCGGTCTTCGCATGTCCTGACAGCGCCATTCTCATGTACCAGCCCAGCATGGACAAGTACGAGAACAGCATTAATCCTGACGGCCTTATCATTTACAACGAGAACATGGTCTTCAGCAAACCGGCCCGCCGGGATATAACATATATCCCCGTGGCAGCCAATATGAAAGCCCAGGAACTGGGCAATTTGAAAGCAGCCAATATCATAATGCTCGGAGTGTGGTGTAAAAAAAGGAAGATCATCGGATACGATACCGTGAGCCGGGCTATCAGGAACATCTTTAAAACCAAGAGCCAGAAGGTCACTGACCTGAATTTAAAGGCCCTGGACCTGGGGTATCATCTGGTATAGCCCCTTTTCTCTGTTCCCGGCAGCTAAAATTTCTTTCCGTAATTCCTTGACAAAATCCCTTCGGTTATTAAATAGTATACTGAATTGCGTGAAGGAGTATTTATGTCCCATAAATCTGATGAACATATCGAGAAAAAGGAAGCCCCCCCTGAGGAAAAGGAAGGGGAGATAAAAAAGGAGGAAAAACCGTCTGCCGACAAGCAGGAGAACAAGGCCAAAGCCCCGGAAGAGAACATCGAACAGCATAAAAAAAAGCTTGAAGAAAAGACCAAAGAATCTCACCATAACCTTGAACTGGCTAAAAGGATAAAGGCCGAATTTGAAAATTATAAAAAACGGATCGCCAAGGATCATGAAGAGAACATCAAGCTGGCCAACGAAGACCTCATGACTGAGCTCTTCCCTGTCATGATCTGCTTTGAGAACGCGCTGAAAAAGAACGATCTCCAGGATGAAAAGTTTAAATCCTTCTACACGGGCATTGAACTCATCTACAAGGAAATGAGCAAGATTCTCGCCAAGTACGGGCTTACCGAGATATCCCCCTGCCACGGGGAAAAATTCGACCCGGCTGTATGTGAAGGGGTCCTGGCCGAAGAGAGCGATAAATTCAAAGAAGACGTCATACTGGAGCTTTTGGAAAAAGGGTGCAGGATATCGAACAAGCTGATCAAGCCGGCGCGCGTCAAGGTAGGCAAGCCGGCACAACACCAGGTCCGGAAGGATGAGAAGCCCGCTCCGGAAAACACACATTAACCGATAAGGGGATATCAATGAGCACAAAAAGGGACTACTATGAGATCCTCGGCGTTCCCAAGACATCGACCGAGGATGAGATAAAAAAGGCTTACCGGAAGCTGGCCATGGAATTCCACCCGGACCGCGCGCCGGCCGAAAAGAAAAAGGAATACGAGGAAAAATTCAAGGAGCTTTCCGAAGCATACGCTGTTCTGATGGACAAGAACAAAAGGGTCCAGTATGACCAGTACGGCCATGCCGGGATAGACAACAAATACAGTTACGAGGATATTTTCCGGAACGTGGACTTTGACAGCATCTTCAGCGACATGGGGTTCGGCGGCAGCATCTTCGACGATTTCTTCGGGTTCGACATCTTCAACACAGGACGCCGCACCCGGAGGAAATCGGAAGGCATCCGGGGCTCAGATCTACGGTACGACCTTTCCGTCAGTTTCGAGGAAGCGGTCAAAGGCAAGGAGATCGAGATCACCATCCCCCGGAACGAAGCCTGCGACACATGCAAAGGGAGCGGAGTGGAACCCGGTCATTCCACAGCCACCTGCACGGTCTGCAACGGCACGGGCCGCATCAGGCAGTCCCAGGGATTTTTCAGCATTGCCTCCACCTGCTATAAATGCGGAGGCACGGGAAAGATGAACGACCATCCCTGCAAGAAATGCCGGGGCACGGGCGTGACGAAAAAGGAGAGGAAACTCTCGGTGAAGATCCCGCCCGGCGTGGATGACGGGAACCAGCTGAAGATATCCGGCGAAGGCGAAGCAGGCCGGTACAACGGCCCGTCCGGCAGCCTTTATATTTTCATCCACGTGCACCATCATCCTTATTTTGACAGACGGGGAAACGACATCTATACGGAAGTAAGCATCAGCGTGACCCAGGCTGTCCTGGGCGCCGAGATA
>JAQTRT010000016.1 GCA_028711675.1 bacterium
AGGAACTGAAGCATGTTACCATCCTCGAAGACACAAGGATCGATAAGGGCGGTTGTATCATCGAGACGGACTTCGGCAGTGTGGATGCCCGTATCGCCACGCAGCTGCAGGAGATCGAAGAGATGATCCGCGAACTGGCCAACCTGTCTTATTTCGAGGTACCTAAGGTGGTCAAGCTGAAAGAGGCCGAACCGGTGAAGCAAACTTAAAAACGGTTCTTAGTTCACCGTTCAGGGTTTTAGTCAGGGATTGGCAAAGACTAATAACCATGGACTCTGAACTTTTAATT
The DNA here is from genome assembly GCA_028711675.1 of bacterium. Classification (GTDB taxonomy): domain Bacteria; phylum Spirochaetota; class JAHITG01; order JAHITG01; family JAHITG01; genus JAQTRT01. The sequence continues at coordinate 290 of JAQTRT010000016.1, forward strand.
TGGGAGGGATAGATTTTGAGTATTTTGGATAAGTATGAGCTGCTGCTGAACGAGCTTGAGACCATCAAATTTAACGGTAAGGTGAAAAGAGTGGTCGGCGAGATGGTGGAGGGCACCGGCCCCCAGGCCAATCTCGGTGAATTATGCAAAATCGTTATCTCCGATAAACGCTCCAGAACAGAAAGGGTCCTGGATGCCGAAGTCGTAGGCTTCCGCGAGGACGGTATCCTGCTCATGCCCTATGAGGAGATCAAGGGGATATCCCAGGGCTGTGAGATCATCGGGACCGGAAAGACCATTGAAATACCCGTGGGCATGTCTTTGCTGGGAAGGGTCGTGAACGGCAAAGGTGAACCCATTGACGATAAAGGCTCCATCATACCTGATACGTATTACTCCATTTTTAGAAGTTCCCCCCATGCCCTGAAACGGAGACGCGTGAACCAGAAGATATCCGTAGGGATCAAGGCCATAGACGGCCTCCTGACCGTGGGAGAAGGGCAGAGGGTCGGTATCTTCTCGGGCAGCGGTATCGGTAAATCCACACTTCTGGGGATGATCTCCCGTTTCACCGAGGCTGATGTGAACGTGATCGCTCTCATCGGAGAGAGAGGACGTGAAGTGAATGATTTTATCGAAAAAGACCTGGGAGAAGGCCTGAAGAAATCCGTGGTTGTGGTAGCTACTTCGAACGAAGCTCCTATCCTGAGATTAAGGGGTGCTTATGTGGCTCATACCATTGCAGAGTATTTCAGGGATAAGGGGCTCAAGGTCATGCTCCTTCTCGATTCCATCACCCGGTTTGCCCGGGCCCAGCGGGAGATCGGCCTGTCCGTGGGCGAGCCTCCTTCCACGCGCGGCTTTCCGCCTTCCGTCTTCTCCATGCTCCCGGTCCTGCTGGAAAGGGCCGGCCAAAGCGATAAGGGGAGCATAACAGCCTTTTATACCATCCTGGTCGAAGCGGACGATATGAACGAACCCATCGCCGACAATGTGAGAGGTATCCTTGACGGCCACATTGTCCTTTCCCGTGAAATGGCTGCCATGAACCACTATCCGTCCATCGATGTACTGAACAGTATCAGCAGGTTGATGGTGGATATTGTGGATAAGGAGCATCTCGGCAATGCCCAGAAGGTCAAGGAGATCCTGGCCGTGTACAAGGAAGCTTATGACCTCATCAACATCGGCGCTTATGCCAGGGGCAGCAATCCGAAAGTGGATTATGCCATTAAAATGATCGATAAGCTCAACGGGTTCCTGAAACAGGGTATTTATGATAAATTCGAGTTCCAGCAGAGTATCGACCTTCTTACTTCCCTGTTCAAGGAGGAAGTAGAGGAGAAGAAGAAACCCGACAGGACATTGAAATATATGTTCGCTAAATGATAAAGGAATTATAATAAAGGAAAAATGAAGAAATTTACATTTAAACTGCAGAAATTGCTCGATATCCGCACTCATAAGGAGAAACTGATAAAAAACGAGCTGGCCAAGGCTCAGAGTGAACGGTATCTTATCGTCCGGCAGAGGGAGAGGCTTGCGGATGAGTACAGTGAAGGTGTCAGGAAGATGGGTGAGGAAGTGAAGCATGAAATGCTGGCCGTGGAGACGCTTTATGAATACCAGAGATATTTCAAAAGGCTCAAGGAACAGATAGCCAGCAAGCTCAATCTCATCGGACTGGCGGATGAAAGGATCAAACTGATCAATGACCGTCTTGTGGAGGCCAGAAAAGAAAAACGCATACTGGAAAGGTTGAAAGAAAAGAAATGGAAGGAATATCAGTATGAGCTCCAGAGGGAGGAACAGGCCTTTTTCGATGAAGTTGGTACAAACACTTTTATCCGGAAAATGAGACATGAGGAAATCAAGGAAAAAATTGAAATTCCGATGACTGATAATAAGGAAGAGAAAGAAACAGACAGTTTTTTTGAATGAAAAAGGAGAGCGGCACACCTGGAGTGTGTCAACGCCGTAAATGTGAGGTCGAGTGACCTGCCGGGGCGTATGGAAACCGTTGTTAAATGAGGTTAATATGATTGAGATCCAGAACAGGATACAGGAGATTCTGACACGCGTTAATGAGATCAAGAGCCGTTTTAACGGTTCTTCGGCGTCCGGTACCAGCTTCGAAGAGAAAATGGAAGAGGTACAGGAAAAAGTCCTTTCGGATAAAATAGCCGGAAAGATCGATGAGAGCCGGTATGATGATCTCATCAGGGAAAAATCCGTGAAGTATTCCATCCCGGAGAGCCTGATCAAGAGCGTGATCCGCCAGGAATCCGCCTTTAACGAAAAAGCTGTTTCCCCCAAAGGCGCCAAAGGCTTGATGCAGCTTATGCCCGAGACAGCGGAGCTCCTGGGTGTGGAGAATGTTTTCAATCCTGTTCAGAACCTCGAGGGCGGCGTGCGGTATCTGAAAATGATGATGGAACGCTTCAACGGCGATCTTGTGAAAGCTCTGGCCGCGTATAACGCCGGTCCCGAAGTTGTGGAAAAATACAACGGTGTCCCGGAATACAGCGAGACTAAGAATTATGTGAAGGATGTCCTGAATAATTTAAAAATATACGATTATGATTAATAAAAAACAAAGAAAAAGCATTTCCGATATCGACAAACGGCTCAGGAACCTGACGCTGCTGAATATCTTTCTTATTGTCAGCGGCGTGATCTGGCTTGACTTTCTGGGTCTGATCAATATCCGCGGAAGAATTTTCCCTTACCTGTCCCGTATTCCCGGACTGAATTATATCATGCCGAACCGGACAGAAGACCCTTTTCTGCTGGCCCAGGAAGAGTATAAAAAACAGGAATTATCCCGGAAACTCGAAGGGGATAAGCTGAACGAGCTTGACAGCAGGCTGAAAGGGAAAGAATTGAAATTACGGGATAAAGAAACAGCTCTCCTCCGGATGGAGGACCAGCTGAAGCAGAAAGAGAAGGCCCTGGACAAGAAATACCAGGATAAGGAAACATATAAGCAGAAGATCAACCAGCAGGCGAAATATTTCGTGAGCATGAAGCCTGACGAGGCTGTGAAAAGACTGCAGAACATGAACGATCTTCTGGTGATCGATATTCTGAAAGAGATCGAACAGCAGGCAGTCAGCCAGGGCAAGCAGTCTATTGTGCCGTATTTTTTTAGTCTGATGGACCCGGCGAAATCCGCCGTCATCCAGCGTAAAATGACTGTCGTGGAAGAGGATCCGGATAATAAGACGAACGAATGATAGAGGTGAAATTCATGATCAATAATGCGGTGAAAATCAGTTCTGAAGAAATAAGGGAACCGAAGCTTCAAGCCAGGAACGAGACCAGGGGCAAGGATGATACCTTCCTGAACCTTCTGGTCAATAAACTGGAAGATAAACCGGAGACGGTCCGGACAGAAAAAAACGAAAGAGTGGACGCAGAAGAAACCCCTGAAAATAACAAGACCAGCAGTAAAAAGGAAGAACCGGCTCAGAAAAAAGAGACGAAAGAGATGGAGATGACCCGGGAATCGCTTGTGAGCCAGGTAGGTTATTTCATCGATAAGCTGAAAGAGTTCAGCCTGTCCCCTTCCAAGGGAAAGCAGGTCAGGAACAGCGGAGCCCTTAAAGAAAAACTGATCATGGAGATAGGCTCCTTCCTGGAAAAAGTGAAGGACTTGAACCTTTTCCGCATCTCACCCAGGGAGATGAGCGAGCTGAGGTTGCACCTGAATAATATTCTGAAATTGAAAGATATAAAAGATAAGGATCTGTTCCGGAAATTGACGCTCTTCTTTAAGGGCATGAAAGAGAGTATACTGCAGCCGGAAAGCCAGACCAAGGGCTTGCGTCTGACAGTCAGGAACGAGGCGCCGAACGCGCCTGAAAAGAACAAACCCTGGGAAACAGATAACTCCTGGCTGAAGAACAAGAAGGTCGAGGTTGTGAAGAACAAGCCGGTTATGGCCAGTAAGTCCTTGTCCCGTCCGGAAGATTCCGGGAACGATCATCCGTTGAGCCGCAGCACAATCCAGAATAGGATGTTCCAGTCCCAGGTTGTGGAGAGCAAGCTGAATAAGACCTTGGACGGCCAGACCAGGCTGGAAGATGAGATAAAGGCCCGGAAGGTCGATATGAACGAACTGATCAACCGCGTGGCCGATAAGATAAAGATCACGCTCAATGAGAATAAGAATGAGGTCGTAATGAACCTGAAACCCGAGTTCCTCGGTAAGCTTTCGGTGAAACTCGAGTTCAAGGATAATACCGTTTCCGGTAAATTCCTTGTGGATAATCCTTATGCGGAAAAAGTGATGAAGGACGGTCTGGCTCAGTTGAAAGTGGCTTTCCAGAATATGGGGCTTGAAGTAGCCGGCTTTGACGTGAACATGGGGCATCAGTTCGGTGCCATGGCCCGGCAGGACGGGACCGGCCGGATAGATCATGTCACGTCTTTGACTGCCGGATCCGGGGAAGAGATCAGGACCGAAGAGGCCCTGCCGGACCGGTCCTATGACGAGAACAACTGGATCGCCCGGAACATCAATATCACGATCTGAAAAAGAGGTACTGATCATGGATAAAGTTAACACAGTAAAAGGTAATATTACCCCGGTTGACGTGAATCCCAAGACCCAGCCCAAGAACAGCGTGAAGAACATGGGGAAGGATGAGTTCCTGAAGATACTGGTCACCCAGCTTTCGCATCAGGATCCCCTTCAGCCCATGGAGGACAGGGAGTTCATCGCCCAAATGGCCCAATTTTCTGCCCTGGAACAGATGATATCCATGAACAACAACATGTCTAAAATGAACAGTACCTCCGAACTGAACAGAGCCTTCCTTTTCCTCGGCAAGACCGTAAAGGTCATGGACCCCAAGTCCGGCCAGGTCCTGACAGGGAAAGCCGATGAGATCGATTTGTCCAAACCTAATGAGATCGGTATCAGGATCAATAATAAGGTATACAAGCTGGAACAGATCGTCGGCATTACCTCGGGTGAAGGAAATAATTTAAATACCGATAAGAAAGTAGAGAAATAGAAAATCTAAGCAAAGAGGTGAATGACTATGATGCCATCATTGTATTCGGGAGTAGCAGGATTAAAGAACCACAATACGAGGATGAATGTCATCGGTAATAACATTTCCAACGTCAATACGCACGGATTCAAGTCTTCACGCGTAACGTTCCAGGATATGCTGTACCAAACGATTTCAGGTGCTGCGAGCCCCATGGAAGATAAAGGCGGTGTAAATCCCAAACAGTTCGGTCTGGGAATGCTGACCGCTTCCATTGATAAGATCTATACCCAGGGAAGCCTGCAGAACACCGGAAAAATAACGGACATGGCCGTTGAAGGGGACGGTTTTTTCATCCTCTCCAAAGGTGATGAGCATTATTATACACGGGAAGGCACGTTTGACATTGATAAGAACGGCACCATGGTCAATCCGTCCAACGGACTGCGGGTCATGGGCTGGATGGCGCGCCTCGATGCGCAGGGTAATCCGTACATCGATTCAGCGGGCCAGATAGGCGAAGTGACGATCCCTGTTTACGGCAAACTGCCGTCTAAAGCTACGACCGAAGTGGGTTTCAAGAGCAATCTGAATTCCATTTCCCAGATCATCCGGCCGGACATGACCGAAACGGAAAGGGTGGCGGCTTCAGTGCGGACCACCATAGATGTGTATGACAGCGAGGGCGGAGTGCATCCCCTGGAAGTCAGTTTCGAAAGACTGGCTGAGAACCAGTGGAGAGCCACAGCCAACCTGCCCGGGGCCGAAGGTCCCGTAACCCTGGACCTGGCCGGCGGAGCAGCGGCTCCGGCCAATGCCAATAACCAGATCACTATGAACTTTGACCAGCTGGGAGCTCTCACGGGAGTGACGGACGGAGCAGGCAACGTGAAGAACGCAGGCCAGCTTTCCCTGGTCCTGAGAGCCAATATCCCCGGACGGAACCAGATCGTGTCTAATCTGAATCTGGGAACTTCAGGCCTGTACGACGGCATCACGCAGTTCTCATCGCCTTCCACGACCAAGGCTTTTACCCAGAACGGGTATGCCATGGGTTATCTGGAATCATTCGAAGTGGATGACAGGGGCGTGATCACAGGCGTATATACCAACGGACGGAAGAACACACTGGCCCAGGTGGCCACAGCCGTGTTCACCAATCCGGGCGGTCTCACCCAGAAAGGCGAGACCCTTTTTACAGAGAGCAATAATTCGGGACTGGCCATTGTGGGCGAGCCGGATACAGGCGGACGCGGAAAACTGAGGGCCGGAACGCTTGAAATGTCCAACGTGGATCTGGCTGACGAGTTCACGGACATGATCGTGACCCAGAGAGGTTTCCAGGCTAATTCCAGGACCATCGTGACATCGGACCAGATGATCCAGGAATTACTAACGCTGAAGAGGTAAAATTGATAAGGATATAGCTGAGTATAGCAGGGGGGTGTCAGAGAATACCCCCTGCTTACCATAAAATAATATTCCGGGCCTTATGCCGGATATGAGTTTGACCTATGATTAAAGTAACGAGATTAGATGATTCCGAGTTCTGGGTTAATGCACATCAGATTGAATTCATGGAACAGGCTACGGATAATACTGTTGTCAGCCTGGCTTCCGGGAAAAAGATCGTGGTCAGGGAAAAGACAGATGAATTATTAAAAAAGATCATTGATTACAGGAAAAAGATTAATTATTTTAAACAGGAAGAGTAGGAGAGTAAAAGGAGATACTGTATGGATTTTGCAACAATAATAGGTTATACCGGCGGATTTTTATTAGTTTCAGTTATCGGGGTATGGCTGGCCAAAGGCTCTGTCCTGACATTTATTGATGCTGCTTCGGTTGCCATTACTCTGGGCGGTTCGTTGTTAGCAACACTTGCCGCATCCAGTATGAAGAAATTTGTAAACTTTCCTAAATATTTTATGATTATTTTTAAAGTACCGGTAAGAAAATCGAATGAAATCATCCTCACACTCGTGAGTTTCTCTGAAAAGGCCAGAAGAGAAGGATTACTGGCCCTGGAAGACGACCTGACCGAACTGGAGGATGAGTTCCTGAGGAAAGGGCTCCAGCTCGTTGTGGATGGTACGGACCCGGAACTTGTAAAGACCATCCTCTACGCTGATACGGATGCCATGGAATCAAGGCATGCCAGGGTTATCAAGATGTTCGAGAACATGGGATACCTGGCACCGGCTTTCGGCATGATCGGGACCCTCATCGGCCTTATCCTGGCCATTGCAGCAGGTATCGATGATAAATCAGCCCTGATCGCAGGTGTGGCCACAGCCCTTATCACCACTTATTACGGCGCTATCATGGCCAACCTTTTCTTTCTGCCCGCGGCCAGTAAGCTGACCGACCTTCATGAGGATGAAGTGCAGATCAGGGATATCATGATCAACGGTATTCTCGCCATTCAGTCAGGGGATAATCCCAGGATCGTGAAAGACCGTCTTGTCTCCTTCCTTGAACCGGCAGACAGGAAAGCCATTTCCGAGGAAGTGGAAGAGAAGAAATAATTTATGGCGGAAAGAAAGAAAAAAAAATTAAAGGGGCCCAAGGGCTCGCCGGGGTATATGACGACCTTCGGCGATCTGAACAACCTGCTCCTGACCATCTTTATCATCATCGTCATTGCCTCGACCTATGCCGAGGTGACGAGGGAGTTCAAGCTCATCCTTTCCGCTTATACGGGTTCGTTCGGCATGCTGAGCGGAGGCTTGAGCCTTTCCAAGGGGAAACTGGCTGATATGGGGAATACGGTCGAGACCCTCCCTTCCACACAGAAAGGAAGACGCATGGGGAAGGCCAAGGGAAAAGCAGCCCAGCTCTTTAAACCCGAAGTGATATCGAAAAAGATGAGGGTCCAGGAAGATGAAAGAGGCCTGGTCATCACCCTGATGAACGACGCGTATTTCCAGCAGGGGAGCGCGGACCTGACGCCTGAGATAAAGGAAGTCCTGCCCAAGGTGGCGGAACTTTTAAAGGATAAAGAAGTAAGGAACAAGGTGAGAGTCGAAGGGCATACGGACAACACGCCCCTTCAGAGACGCGGATATATCCATGATAACTGGGAACTGTCGACCCTCCGGGCCGTGAATGTAGTGCGGTTCCTCGAACAAGACGGGGTGGAACCCAAGCGGCTGTCGGCAGGCGGTTACGGTGAATACAGGCCGCTCCCGGGGAATTCGAACAATACACCGGAAGAGAGAGCTCTTAACCGCAGAGTTGAGATCATACTGCTCTGGGAAGAGAGCAATTTATAATATTACTATACATGTATAGTAAATGAGATTAAGACGAGGAGGCAATACAATGGCTGAAGAAAAAGACGAAAAAGTAGAAGTTGAAGAAGAGCCTGCAGAAGAGCAAGGTGCGAAAGAAGAAAAAGAGACGTTTTTTACCAAGATAAAAGCAAAGTTGAGCAAGGTACTCGGTCTGTTGATCGGAGCCATACTGATCGTCCTCATTTCCGTGGGCATCTCTTATATGATATCAAGTTACGTGAACAAGAAGGATATCCGCGAAATCGAAGGGAAGATCGTGATCCCTCCTCCTCCTCCCTATGAAACGGTCGATTTCGGCGAATATACGATGAACATCCAGGGCGACGACGAGGAACCTCATTTTATCCGAGCGAGGATCGTCCTGGCTTACGGTACGGAAAGGGATTTTACCCTGGCTGCGGAAGTGGGAAAACGACGCCCCCAGATCTCCAATATCATTAATATGATCCTGTCCGGCAAACGGAAGGCTGAGTTGGATACGCCGGAGCAGAAAAGGAACCTGGCCATCGAGATCAGGGAGCAGATCAACCAGATCTTACAGAGCGGAAAGGTCAAGGATGTGTATTTCACCAGCATAACGGTCATGTGACCGGGAAAAATATGTTGAAAAAAAATTATAAAAGTATAGATTAAAAACAAAGAGGAAACGAGGGAAGCAAGAAAATGACAGAGATTCTATCACAAGATGAAATAGATGCGTTGTTGTCGGCTATTTCTACCGGTGAAGTGGATACGACTGAGACGGCACAGGAACTGGGTGAGCAGAAGAAGGTCAAGATCTATGATTTTAAACGGCCGGATAAGTTCTCCAAGGACCAGATCAGGACCCTTCAGATGCTCCATGAAACATTTGCCCGTTTGACCACAACGTCCCTGTCCGCCCAGCTCCGGACCCTTGTTTCCGTGCATGTGGCCTCTGTGGACCAGCTTACGTATGAGGAGTTCATCCGTTCCATTCCCAATCCTACGACACTCGGTATCGTGAACATGGATCCGCTCAAGGGAAGCGCCGTACTTGAAATCGACCCGTCCATCACCTTTACCATCATCGACCGCCTGTTCGGAGGACCGGGTGAATCCATCAAGATAAGCCGCGAGCTTACCGATATCGAGCTCTCCGTCATGGAGAACATCATTGTCCGCATCCTGAGCAACTTAAGGGAATCCTGGTCAACGGTCATCGACCTGAGACCCAGACTCGGTAATGTGGAGACCAATCCCCAGTTCGCTCAGATCGTCCCGCCCAACGACATGGTGGTTTTGATCACTCTTGAGACTAAAGTGGGAGAGATCGAGGGAATGATGAACTTTTGCATACCTTATATCACCATTGAACCTATAATTTCGAAGCTGTCCGCCCAGTACTTTTATTCCAGTATCCGGAAGGGCTCCACCACGGAGAATTTCGAGATCATCAAGAAAAGACTCGATACGGTGACCCTTCCCGTTATCGTGGAACTGGGAAGCATTGATATTTCGGTGCAGGACGTCCTGAACCTGAAGATCGGCGATATTATCAACCTGTCCAATACCAAGATAAACAGCGAGATGAAGGTTAAAGTGACAGATAAAGTGAAGTTTTCAGCACGGCCCGGTATCGTAGGGCCGAAAAAAGCCATCCAGATAACTGGCGTGATCGAGGAGTTCTCGGATGAATTACTGAGCGAAATGAAAAAAGGAGGTGAGGACTAAATGAGCGATGGATCATTATCACAAGAGGAAATAAATGCGTTGTTACAAGGAGTCGACGAAGTCGTCCCTGACACAACAGGCGGTTTAAGCAGTCCCGGAATGACAGCCGGCGACCAGCTGGGTGAACAGGAAAAGCAAAGTTTTCTGAACATCATAAAAGACCAGCTGCCTACGGCCGCCAATACCATTTCCACCATTATCACCAAAAAGGTAACATTCTCCAATTTTAACCTGGAGATGAAGTCCTCGGTGGATGTAAGGTCGGAAATGATCGGTGAATTCCTGCAGGTGAAGATCGATTACACCGAAGGGATATCAGGCGATGTCCTGTTCGTGTTTAAAAAACAGGATGCTGCTGTCGTGGCGGACCTGATGGTAGGTCAGGACGGAAGCGCACCGCCCATCCAGCTGAATGACCTGTATCTCAGCGCCCTGGGCGAGGCTGTCAGCCAGATCAACAGCGCCGGTATCACCATTTTTTCGGAAAAGCTGAACCGCATCATTAAAACCTCGCCGCCGAAGGTCGAGGTCGTGACCGACCCCGGAAAGCTCATGCTGCCTTCCGGAACCAACATTATCAAGATAACCAGTACATTCCAGGTGGAAGGACTGATCAATTCAACCATGATACAGTTTTTCCCCATTTCCCTGGTGAAGGAAGTGATCCCGGGCGCAGCCGCTCCGGTCTCCTATGAAATGAGCAAACAGCCTATGGCCGGTCCGGCCATGACATCGGCCGCCATGCCTATGCCGCAGCAGGTGAAGGTCCAGCAGGCGCAGTTCCCGAGCCTGAACGTCCAGGGTATCTCGGCTGAACAGGCCGCCAATATCCAGCTGCTCATGGACGTCCCCATGCAGCTCACCGTTGAACTGGGCCGGGCCCGCATGCTGGTCAAGGAGATCCTGGGCCTCGGCGAAGGTTCTATCATCGAACTGGACAAACTGGCCGGCGAGCCGGTCGATCTTCTGGTCAATAACAAACTGATCGCTAAAGGCGAGGTCGTTGTCATTGATGAGAATTTCGGCGTGCGCGTAACGGATATCATCAATCCCATGGAGAGGCTGATCGGTCTCCAGGATAAAAAATGATAATTTCCGGATAAAAGAGGTTCATGGCCGTTCTCCGTAAAAGGGATCTTTAACGGAAAGAACGGCCGTGAGCCATAACTATAGACTATTAACTAATTGGGAGGGGTTTACTTGAATAAGAGAAGAAACAGGATTGTTTTCGTTATCTTTCTGCTTGCGTCGATTTTTATTCTTCCGGTTCTCCTGCATCCCCAGAAGAATATCACCACCAATACACAAGCCAAGGACGATCTGTTCCGGTACAGAACGCCGGAAGAGACGGTCAGGGGCCCGAGTTATTTCGGCCTGGTCTTCAAGACCATTTTTATCCTTGGATTTTTCGGGTTCGGGGTTTATTTCCTTTTTAAGTACCTGGCCCAGAAGCAAGGCCTGGCCGCGCCGAACCTGAATATCATCAGAATGATCACATCCGTGCCGGTGGGCACCAACCGCTTTATCCAGTTGATCCAGATCGGGAATAATTATTTCCTCATTGGTGTCAGCGAGAATAATATCAGCCTTCTTAAAGAGATTACGGATAAAGAGACCGTGAATATGATCCAGATCGAGAAGAATAAAAAAGTGGATATTACCCAGAAGGTCGTGTTCACCGACTTTTTGCGAAGCATCCTGAGCGGCCTGGCCAAAAAAACAGGCTGGACCGATCATTCCAGATTCCTGAAAAAACAAAAGGAGCGTTTACAGAACCTGAAAATAAAGATGTAGTCTCTGGTCTTGACTCTTAGACTTTTAGACTCTTAGACTTGCAGACTAAGTAATTGGGAGGGGTAATGAGAAGAGTTGTATTGTTCGTTCTTGTGTTGTCCGGTATTTTATTTGTTCTTAATATTCCGGACCTGGCAGGCGCGCCTGTCAGGTTCCCCATACCGAAAGTGACCATTGACGTAGGCGCATCAGACAGGCCGGCCGATGTCTCCCTGACGCTGGAGATCCTTCTGCTCCTTACCATCCTGACCCTGGCTCCGGCTATTGTCATGATGGTCACCTCTTTTGTCCGTGTCGTTATCGTTTTTTCCTTCATCAGCCGGGCGTTGGCCACCCAGCAGATGCCGCCAACCCAGGTTGTGAGCGGTCTGGCCCTGTTCCTCACTTTTTTCATCATGTCCCCGATCCTGATCGATATCAACCAGAACGCGCTCCAGCCTTATCTGAACCGGCAGATCAGTGTCGGTACGTTCTATGAGCGCTCTATGACCCCTCTGCGCGGATTCATGTTCAGGCAGACCCGGGAGAAGGATATCGCTTTGTTCATCCACCTGGGTAAAGTAAAACGGCCTAAGAACAAGGAAGAGGTCCCCACCTATGTCCTGATCCCGGCCTTTATGCTGAGCGAGCTGACCACGTCCTTTAAGATGGGGATCCTGATTTTCATACCGTTCATCATGATCGATCTCATCGTGTCCAGTATCCTTATGTCCATGGGCATGATCATGCTGCCCCCGATCATGATCTCCCTGCCCTTGAAGATCGTGCTGTTCGTGCTGGTGGACGGCTGGAACCTGATCACGTATTCGCTTGTGAAGAGTTTTCACTGATTAAACAGGAGGCAATAAAACATGGGTCTGGATTTTGTCATTAAGATCGTCCGTGAGTCCCTTTTACACACACTGATCATCAGTTCGCCCGTGCTGATCGTCAGCCTGGTCATGGGTCTCATCATCAGTATTTTCCAGGCAACCACATCGATCCAGGAACAGACGCTTACCTTTGTCCCTAAGCTGGTGGGTATCTTTCTGGCCATCGTGCTTTTCGGCACGTTCATGATCGAGGACCTGATTAATTTTACCAATCAGCTCTTTATGATGCTGCCTGAGATGGTCCGATAGGAGTATCCTGATATATGGATTTTTTTCTGAATAATTTCCAGGTGCTGGTCCTTGTTTTTGCGCGGATATCCGGCTTGTTCATTATCGCGCCTTTCTTTTCCAGTAATCTCATACCGCCTCAGGTAAAAATTACCCTGAGCGCGCTGTTAACCCTTATCCTTTATCCGATCCTGACCAAGTTCCATCCCGCGGTACCGGGCCATCTGATCACATACGGCCTTATGATCATGACCCAGCTGGGCATCGGCTTGATCCTGGGCTTTATCGTTAACATTATTTTTACCGCTTTTCAGCTGGGCGCTCAGTATTACAGTTTCCAGATGGGATTCGGGATCAATGAAGTATATGATCCGCTGTCGGAGATAGAAATTCCCGTGATCGGCCAGTACCAGTACCTCATCGCCATCCTTGTGTTCCTTTCCCTGCAGGGACATCACCTGCTGCTGAGCGCGCTGTACCAGTCCTTTGAGATCATTCCCCTGGTAGATTTCACCAAACCGTCCACCATGCAGTTCTTTTCCAACAGCCTGGTGAAGATCTTCACGGAAATGTTTGTTCTCTCCCTGAAGATCAGTTTCCCTCTCCTGGCCACCATGTTCCTGGTATCCCTGGTCCTGGGGCTTCTGGCCAAAGCCTCTCCTCAGATGAATATTTTCAATATGGGCTTCCCCGTCCAGATCGGGATCGGATTGGCGGCCATTACCGTGATCATTCCGTTCATGATCGAATTCATGGGTGATGTGATGCATTTCCTTTTCAACGATATCATACGTTTCATGGTGAGCATACGATGAAAGCAGAATATATGACCTTACAGGATGAACTGATCATTAAACTGAACCTGCAGCTTTTCGCCAGTCCTGAGGACGAAGGCCGGACAGAAGAGCCCTCGGAGAAAAAGATCCGTGAGGCGCGTGAAAAGGGCAAGATCGCCAAGACCAATGAACTGAGCGCAGCCCTGGTCCTGTTCGTCACATTCCTCGTAATCTGGATCCTGGCGCAGAATATCCTGGGAAGCCTGCTTGATTTCATGCGGTATATCTTTACCGGGCTTCACCAGATCGATTTTACCATGGGGAACTTCCGGGAACTCCTCACGAAAATGACAATGGTGTCGGTGAACATACTGGGGCCGCCGCTGATCGCCACGGTAGTTGTAGCCTTTATCGCTGATCTGGTCCAGGTTGGATTTCAGATATCGACAGAGCCGCTGCGTCCGGATATCTCCAAGATCAGTTTTACTTTTGAAAAACTGATGCAGAAGGTCCTGTTCTCCCGGCAGGTAGGAGTAAACCTGATCAAGTCCGTCGTGAAGGTGCTTATTATCATCCTGATCTCCTTCCTGATCATAAAAAGCGATTTTAACCAGATCGTCAACACGATCGATATGGGGCTGACCGGCCAGATGAAGCTCCTTTCCTGGATCACGCTGAAGATCGTCCTGTGGAACAGTATCGTTATGCTTGTTTTCAGTCTTTTTGATTATATGTACCAAAGGTGGGAACACATGCAAAGCTTAAGGATGACCGTGCCGGAAGTGAAGGAGGAGAGAAGGCAGCTGGAAGGGGACCCGTACATCAAGGCCAGGCAGAGGGAACGGTTCCGCTCCATGGCCCTGCGCCGTATCATCCAGGAGGTCCCTAAAGCTGATGTGATCGTCACCAATCCTACCCATTTTGCCGTAGCCCTTCTTTATGATAATGAATATATGAACGCTCCCCAGGTAACGGCCAAAGGAGTTGATTCTCTGGCCTTACGTATCATCGATATTGCCAAGGAGAATCACGTGACCGTTATGGAGAATCCCCCCCTGGCCAGAGCCCTCTATAAAGAAGTGGATATCGGCGAGGAGATCCCGGCTCATCTGTTCGAGGCTGTGGCGTACGTGCTCAGTACGGTCTATGAGATGAACAAGGAGGCGGTATAATATATGGCTAATACGAACAAACCAGCAGCAGCATGGTATCTAAGAACGGATATCTTCATGGCTGTGGCCGTTATAGCCACGGTCCTGATGCTCATTATCCCCCTGCCCGGCATCCTGCTCGATATTCTGATCGCCTTTGACCTGATGCTGGGGATCGTGATCCTGCTCAGCGTCATGTATGTGAAGAGTGCCACGGAGATCACGGTCTTCCCGTCCCTGCTGCTACTCACAACCGTGTTCCGCCTGGCCCTGAACGTTTCGGCTACAAGGCTGATTCTCTTGAAAGGGCCTGCCTTCAACGTGGAGATCATCAAGGCTTTCGGTAATTTTGTGGTGGGAGGGAATTACGTCATTGGTTTCATCATCTTCCTCATCCTGGTGGCGGTCCAGTTCATCGTCATCACCAAGGGAGCCACGCGTATCGCTGAAGTGGCGGCCAGGTTCCAGCTGGATGCCATGCCGGGCAAACAGATGAGCATTGAAGCGGAATTGAATTCCGGGCTTATCACACAGGAAGAGGCCATGAAAAAACAGATCCAGCTGAAGCAGGAAGCGGAATTCTACGGCCAGATGGACGGCGCTTCCAAGTTCGTACAGGGCGACGTGAAAGTGGGACTTCTTATTACCATCATTAATATCGTAGGAGGATTGATCATCGGGACGGTCATGAGGGGTGAATCCGTTACCCAGGCCTTAAAGACCTATACCTTGCTGACCATAGGGGACGGTCTGGTAGCCCAGATTCCGGCCCTTCTGATCTCCACGGCCACGGGCATGATCGTAACGCGCGCCGTATCGGACGGCAGTCTTGGTTCGGACCTGGCCAAGCAGCTGACATCTCAGCCTAAGGTTATTTTTATCGCAAGCGGATTCCTGTTCATCCTGGCTCTTATGCCCGGTTTTCCTACTCTTGCCCTGATGGCTTTAAGCATAGGCACAGCAGTCGTGGGATATCAGCTGGCCAAGGTGAAGGGGGAGGAAAGGGATAAGGTCCAGTTGGTGGAGAAACAAAAGGAGGACGAGGAAAGAAGGAAACCTGTCTCCCTTAAGAACCTTCTGCAGGTAGATCCTCTGGAAGTAGAGATCGGGTATAACCTCATTCCGCTGGTGGATACCGAACACGGCGGGGACCTGCTGGAGAGGATCACGATGATACGCAGACAGATCGCCCTGGAATTCGGTCTCCTGGTCCCGCCTATCAGGATCAGGGACAATATGCGGCTTCCGCCTGAAGAGTATTCCATCCTGGTGAAAGGCGTGGAAGTGGCCAAAGGCCGGATTAAAGTGGATCGTTACCTGGCTATGGATTCCACCGGCCAGGCGGAGAAGATAGACGGAGAAGAAACCAAAGAACCTGCCTTCAACCTGCCGGCCATCTGGATCACGGAAAAAGAGAGGGACAAGGCGGAATTGAGCGGATATACGGTCGTGGACCCGCCCTCTATCATCGCCACCCATCTGACCGAGGTCATTAAAGTTTACGGTTATGAGATCCTGGGACGCCAGGATGTCCAGCAGCTGCTGGATAATATCAAGGAGACCAATCCTGTGCTGGTGGATGAGGTCCTCAAAGTAACGCCGATCGGGATTATCCAGAAGATACTGCAGAATTTGCTGAAAGAGCGGATCTCCGTCAGAGATATGATCACCATCCTGGAGACCATGGCGGATTACGGGGATAAGGTGAAGAACGTGGACCTGCTGACCGAGTATGTGCGGGCTTCCCTGAAGAGGCAGATCACCCGGTCGTTCGTAAGCGAGAATAACCGGATCAGCGCCATAACCCTGGATCCAAGCCTGGAGAGCATGCTCTCCGAATCCGTACAGGAGACCACGGAAGGCATCGTTTCCGGTGTTGCGCCGGAAGTCATCACCCAGGTCATCAGTAACGCGCGGGAGATGATCCAGAAGATCAAGACCAACGGCAATCCTGTCGTGTTCATGACCTCACCCATTATCCGGACCATTCTGCATGATATTCTGCAGAAGATCATACCGAATCTGGTCGTTCTTTCCTTCAATGAGATCGAGCCTAAGGTGATAGTGGAGAATATGGGTGTTCTGAGGCTGGAACAGGAACAGGAGCAGCCGCAGCAGCAAGTCTGACGGGTTAACGCTGCCGCGGACATGATCGATCACGGTATCATTATATTATTGTAAAAATTTAAGTTGATCAGGAGTATGTCCATGTTAAAATACGACACTTTTATCGGGAAGGATATGCAGGAAGCCATGACCAAGATGAGGATGGCGCTGGGTCCGGATGCCATGATCCTGAAGCACCGGGTGGTTAATGCAAAGGCGTTCTGGGGTTTGGTCAAAAGACCCATGGTGGAAGTGATCGGATTTAAATCGGATAAGATCAATCTGTTAAAACCGGATGATCTGGATTCCTATAAACCCAGGGTAGAGGAGCAGGAAAAAGCCCAGTCTCCGGTCCCGGAGACCCTGAGCCTGCAGAAGGAACTGGAGGAGATCAAGAAGATACTGACCGGCCTTACGAGGAAAGATAACCCGTCCCTGTCCCAGGAAGAGGTTATCCTGTCGGATGAGGATAAGATCTGGAATAAATTCAGTAAGATGATGAAAGAGACCGGGTTAAGCGATGAATTTACGGACAAAATACTTGAAGTAGTTAAAAAAGAGGTCGATATTAAGAGTATAGAGGATGAGAACGCGGTTATGGACAAGATCAAGGCCAAACTGAGGGAAACCATCGAGATTTCAGACCCTGTCAAGGGAAAGAACAAATTCCCCCGTATTTTTATGTTCGTAGGGCCCACCGGAGTGGGTAAAACGACCAGTCTTGTGAAACTGGCCGCTAATCTGAAATTAAAAGAGGACCGGGAGATCGAGATCTATTCCCTGGATAATTACCGGATCGCCGCCACGGAACAGCTGAAGACCTACTGCGATATCATGCAGATACCGTTCCGGAAATTCGATAACAAGGCCGATTTTAAGAACACCATCAAGAAATCAAAGGCGGATATTATCCTGCTTGATACAGCCGGCCGGAGCCCCAAGGATGAGATCTCCATTTCCGCCCTGAAAGATTACATGAAACAGATCAACATTTACCATATTGATATATTCCTGGTGATCAGCGCTTCCACGAAAAAGGAAGATATCCTGGATATCAGCGATAAGTATTCCCGGCTGGGGTACCAGTACCTGCTGCTGACCAAACTTGATGAGACCGTTACACTCGGTACGATCGTGGACAGCTTGTTCTATCTGAAGAAACCCCTTACCTATGTGACCTTTGGTCAGGATGTGCCCAAACACATCAGTTTGGCCAATGCCGAACTGATGATCGATACGATTTTTAATAAGGAGAGTTAAACGTGGGAGACCAGGCGGAAAAATTAAGGGAAGCTTTTCAGGAATACAACGGCAGCGGCAGGAAAGGCACATATATCATCACAGTGGCCAGCGGAAAAGGCGGTGTGGGTAAATCCACCCTCACCGTGAACATGGGACTTCTGCTCTCCCGGAAAGGGAAGAAAGTGACTGTGGTCGATGCTGATTTCGGGCTGGCTAACGTCAACGTGATGCTGGGCGTACTGCCTAAATACACCCTGTATCATGTTTTCAAGGGGGAGAAGAACCTCAGTGATGTCATCCTTAATATTGATTTGAATTTTAATATCATCGCCGGCGCGTCGGGTTTTACCCACCTGGTGAACCTGTCGGAAAAAGACAGGATTAAGTTCGTGGACCAACTGGAACAACTGAACCATAATGACTTTCTGCTGATCGATGCCGGCGCCGGTATCTCCAAGAACGTGCTGACCATGATGCAGGCGGCCCATGAGTCCTTTATCGTCACCACGCCGGAACCTACGGCCATCGCTGATGCTTACGGAATCATCAAGGCCATTATCTCTTATGACAGGGACATCCGGCTGAACCTGATCGTGAACAAGGCCAGGGATTTTTCCGAGGCCAGGAACGTGTCGCAAAGAATTATTAATATTGCCGAACAGTTCCTTAATGTCCATATTAATTATCTGGGCTTCATTTTTGAAGATGCGGCGGTGGGAAAATCCATCCGCCTGCAGGAGCCGCTGGTCTATCATGATCCGAAATCCAAGGCCGGCCTCTGCCTTGAGAACATCGTGAACCGTATCCTTAACATCGAACCGGACCGGAAGCAGGGAGGCCTGAGGAATTTTTTTCAAAAGTTCCTGAGCATGAACTAAGAAAGGGGGATGACCGTAAATTTCATTACAAAATAGTTGATATTGGATTTATAAGGTGTTAATTATTGATGATGATAAAAAAGGATAAGATTAACGAGATCATGAAGTCGTTCGAGACCAAGATCGCCTTTTTCTTCGGGGCTTTTGTTTTTTTTATCGTTTTCGTACTCGGAGCCTTCAACTCGGTCCCCCTGGCCATCATCATGCGCCGCATCATCATTTCCGAGTCCGTTTTTCTGCCCATGGGCTACATGGTCGGGTATATCCTGAAACTCTTCACTATCCCCGAGAAAGACCGTCCGGAGACGGAACCGTCCGGCCTTACCGGAATCAATGAGGAGAAGAAAGAGGAACTTCCCCTTGAGATCAAACCTGACGTACCTGCGCCCACGACCGAAGTAAAGAAGGAAGAACCCAGGGTGATCATAGATAATGACGTGAAGACCGAAAGTACCAGGACCGATATGCCGGTGAAAAAGGTGAACAGTGATCCCACCAGTGAACTGATAGTCGATGCGCCGTTGACCTCGCCCCAGGCCCGGACCAATCCTTACAATGAGATCAAGAAGCTGGGGAACTTGGTGAATAAGGATGAGCTGGGCAAGTTCATGATCATCAATGACCGCAAGATCGTCAACGAGCCGGAGATCATGGCTAAAGCGGTCAGGACCATGCTCAATAAAGAGGACTAATATGATGGATCAAAAAGTAAAGGATCTGATGTATGCCACAGGCGTGGACGAGAAACTGGCCACAATGCTCGTGGAGTTCACGGGCGGCGATGTGGAAGGCGCTAAAAAGATCATTAAATCGATGCCCCAGGATTTTATGGCCCTGAAGATAAGGTATATGGGCTACAAGACGCATAAATACGGCCTCATCCTGATGATCCTGAATATGCGGACCAAGGATATTGAGGATATCTATGTGACCATCGATAATAACATTGAAGCCAGCCAGATCGATACGAACCTCAAGTTCGAGGATTTCCGGGAAGCCATCGTGAACTACATCAACAACAAGAACATCGACCTGGAACTGATGGGCCGGATCCGGGAAGCTGTCCTTAAAGACGATTTTAAGGAGAAGATCTTCCTGAAGCTGATCAATGAGAACAAGTTCAATCTGAGCCAGATCAAACTGGATTTCTCCGAGTTGTTCTTCAAGATCATTACGGAACCGAACTGCGCCATTAAGATCGAGGAAGAGGAGATCGACCTTTTCCGGCTGTATAAATCAAAAAAGAGCTATTTCAAGGAGAATGAGGCTGGCTCGGAAGCTGAACAAACAGCGGAA
>JAQTRT010000232.1 GCA_028711675.1 bacterium
AACCCAGGGCCGGCAGGAGAATCAACATGGAAAACACCAGAATAGCGTTCTTTGACGCCAAGCCTTATGACATGGAATCCTTTGACGAGGTAAATAAAAATTACGGATTTGAGATCAAGTATTTCAAGAACCATTTGTCAGCCGACACCGCACCTCTCACCAAAGGCTTTGACACAGTCTGTATCTTCGTGAACGACCAGATCACCGGCGGGATCGTACCGGTCCTGGCAGACAACGGGATCCGGCTGATCGCCCTGCGTTCCGCCGGTTACAACAACATCGACCTGAAAGCTGTCTTCAACAGGATCCATGTGGTCCGCGTGCCTGCTTATTCACCCCATGCCGTGGCCGAACACGCTGTGGCGCTCATGCTCTCGCTGAACCGCAAGATGCACCGCGCCTACTACAGGACACGCGATCATAATTTTTCCATCGCGGGTTTTCTGGGATTCGACATGTTCGGGAAAACGGCCGGCATCATCGGCACCGGCCTCATCGGTAAAACGCTCATCCGTATTTTAAAAGGTTTCGGGATGAAGATCCTGGCCTATGACGTGCACCCGGACAAGGAGTTCGCCCGGGAAACAGAGTGTAATTATACCAACCTGGATGCTCTTTACAGCGGATCGGATATTATTTCCCTCCACTGCCCCCTGACCGCCGAGACCCGCCACCTTATCAACGAAAAAAGCATAGCTCAGATGAAGCCAGGCGTCATGCTCATCAACACAGGCCGTGGTCCGCTGATCGACACCAAAGCCCTCATTAAAGGCTTGAAGACCAAAAAGATAGGATATGCCGGCCTGGACGTATATGAGGAAGAGAGTGAATATTTCTTCGAGGACCTTTCCGGAGAGATCCTTTCCGACGATGTCCTGGCCCGCCTCCTGACATTCAACAACGTGCTCATCACATCCCACCAGGGATTCTTTACAAAAGAAGCCCTTCATAATATCGCAGAGACCACATTGAAGAACATTCGCCTTTTCCTGGACCAGGGGATACTGGAAAACGAGATCTGCTACCAGTGCGGCCAGGAAAAAACGCACTGCAACCGGACAAAAAACGGCAGATGTTTTTAAGCCCCCTTTCTTTCTCCCAGATTTTTGTTGACTGTTTTATTAAATAAGGTATTATACAATGATATCATTTTTCAGGAGGTAAAGGATGTCAGGACATTCCAAATGGGCTTCGATCAAGCATAAAAAAGCAGCTACAGATTCAAAACGGGGGCAAATGTTCAATAAATTGATCAGGGAGATCACTGTAGCGGCCAGAATGGGCGGCGGAGACCCGGACACTAATGCCAGACTCAGGCTGGTCATGCAGAAGGCCAAAGAGATCAATATGCCCACGGATAACGTCACCCGGGCCATCAAGAGAGGCACAGGCGAGCTGGAAGGCGTAAGCTATGAAGAATCCTCCTATGAAGGATACGGCCCGAACGGGACAGCCGTTCTCATCGATGTTCTCACTGACAACAAGAACCGGACCACATCCGAGATCAGGATGATTTTCAGCAAGAACAGCGGCAACCTGGGTTCCAACGGCTGTGTAGCCTGGATGTTCGCTAAAAAGGGCCTTGTCTCGGTAAAGAACGAGAACATCAAAGAGGATGATTTGTTCAACATCGTAGTCGATGCCGGCGCCGAAGACCTGATGCTTGACTCGGAACTTAATATCTATGAGATCACCTGCGAGCCGGAAAACCTGGAGAAAGTGAAAAAAGCACTGTCGGATAAAAAAATCCCCGTCGAAAGCTCGGAACTGAGTAAGATTCCCAAGAGTTACATCAAGATAGCAGAAGAAGGAAAAGCCAGACAAATGGCCAGGCTCATCTCGGAACTGGAAGGCCATGATGATGTCCAGAACGTTTATACCAATGCCGACATACCCGACAGCGCCTTTGAAGGTGTATAAAAATCCATGGTCCTGATCAGCATAGACCCGGGATACGCCATCACCGGATGGGCTGTGATCCAGCAGGAAAAAGAGATCATCACACTTCTGGACAGCGGGGCCATCCAGGTGAAAGAAAAAAAATTTTACAACCGGCTGCTGGAAATAACAAGGACACTGGACAGGCTTTTAAGCAGGTACAAACCCCGGCAGGCCTGCATTGAAAAAATATTTTTCAACAAGAATATAAAGACAGCCATGGACGTGGCGCAGGTACGCGGCGCCATCTCCCTTATCCTTTTAAAAAGGGATATCCCGATCTTTGATTATACACCGCTCCAGGTAAAGCAGGCTGTCGCAGGCTACGGCCAGGCCAGCAAGATACAGGTCCAGAAAATGGTACAGCTGCTTCTGAACCTGAAAACACTGCCCACGCCGGACGACATGGCGGACGCTATTGCCCTCGGGATATGCCATATCCATTCCATGAAATTAAAGACCCTGATGGAAAGAACGGAAAAATAAAAAAATATCGGTTCAATCACAGGAAGACTATAAACAGATAAAAAATACCATGATAGCTTATTTATCAGGAAAGATATTCAAGAAAGAACCCAACCGCATCATCCTGCTTGTGAACAATGTCGGATACGAAGTCCTGATCTCTCTGAACACATTTAAAAAAACGAACCGTCCGGACGAAGACCAGGCCCTGTTCATCCATACCGTGCACAAGGAGGACGCGTTCCAGCTTTACGGTTTCCATGACGAACAGGAGAAAGAGTTCTTCCGCATCCTCATCTCCCTCTCCGGTATCGGCCCTAAAATGGCCTTAGCCCTCCTCTCCCACCTTGAAATAGAGACCCTGAAAAAAGCTGTTGCCCGTCAGGATATCGGTTTATTGACCAAGGTAGGAGGAATCGGCCGGAAGCGGGCTGAAAAACTGATCTTCGAACTGAAAGAAAAGCTCGATACGGTCTATACGGATACAGGAGAACGGGACTTAAGGAAGGATGTAATCCAAGCCCTGGAAAACCTTGGGTATTCCATTACAGAAGCAAGTGAAATGGTGCGCCGGGTTGAATTCGACAATACCATGCCTGTTGAGGAATTGATAAGAAAGGTGTTGAGCGCAAAATAAGGACAGGAATTTATCCTGTATCAATTTATCGTTTTATAAAGCTTAAACCATATTAAGGAGGCTTGACATGACAAAAACAGCAAAAACATTCCTGATCATAGCAGGTTTCATTATCCTGATTTTGATCTGTGTATCATCCTGTATCAATATCAACAACAACATGGTCAGGATGCAGGAAGAGATAAAGAACAAGTGGGCTGAGATCGACAACCAGCTCCAGAGACGGTATGACCTGATCCCCAACCTGGTCAAGACCGTAAAAGGATACGCGTCCCATGAAAAGGAGATCCTGACCGGCATCGCCGATGCCCGGGCCCGCATGGCCGGAGCCAGGGACTACACGGAAAAAGTTAAAGCTGCCAACCAGCTCGAATCAGCCCTGAGCCGCCTGCTGGTCATTGTAGAACAGTATCCGAACCTGAAAGCCGACACCCAGTTCAGGGGTCTCATGGATGAACTGGCCGGCACAGAGAACAGGCTCACCGTGAGCCGGAAACGGTACAATGAAACTGTAGCGGAATTCAATAAATACATTAAGGTTTTTCCCAACAGATTTTTCGCCAGCATGGGAAAATTCAGTGAAGCCGAGTATTTTCAGATACCTGAAACAGCCAAGACAGCGCCGGCTGTGGAATTTGAAAAATAACCGCGGGTCTTCATTTCCGAATACCACCCGGATCAATGACCTGTTTGCATTATAATGAAAGCCCATGAAACCATCCTTACCCATCAATGAATATTTCCTGTCTGTCCAGGGCGAAGGAGTGAATTCCGGCAGACTGGCCTTATTCCTCCGTTTCGGCAAATGCAACCTGAACTGTTCGTTTTGCGACACCAGGCCGGCCCTGACGCAATACCGCAATATGAGCCCGGCCAAGATACAGAAGGTCCTGAAACAATATAAACATTCCACACGGTTCATTGTTCTGACAGGCGGTGAACCGCTGCTCCATGACCTGACCCCGCTGATCAAGATACTGAAACGGGAATCCTTCACCATTGCCGTGGAAACCAACGGCACCCTGTACAAGAACTGGCTTCAGCAGGTTGACTGGATCACGGTATCGCCCAAGCCCGGAAGCACCATCATCGGAAAAACCCTGGAAACCGCTTCCGAGCTGAAGTTCGTCATTACCAGGACATCTGACCTGAAGTTCGCGGAACAGTTCATGCCATTCTCTCCTGCTTTTCTGATGCCGGCTAACAATAAAAAAAAACTGGCTGATATGATCTTCGCTTATTTAAAGAAAAGCCCGTATGCCGGCCACTTGAAACTGGGTTTTCAAATGCAAAAGGTCTTTCAACTGCAGTAAAATCCTCATCCTTTCTCCTGCATTCTCTCCTATCCCTGCACTGTATCCTGGCGCCTCAAGCCGGAAGAAATAAATACTTGCTATTCTATTTGAATGCATTAATATTAATTAATACAGACTGCCGCTGCAAGAGGAGAGGAACGGACATGAAACACATCTGGATAAACGCTATCCCTTATAAAAAGGATATCGTGACAACAGCCCTGGAGAACGGCGCTACCGGTATCCTGGTCAGGAAGAACGACATCCAGAAAGTAAGGGAACTGGGGCGCATGCTGATCATCAGTGAAAAAAACGCGGACCTGACGCTGAAGCAGGATGTACTTTTCATCGAGATAAAGGATAAAAAGGACGAGCAAGAGGCGAGCCGTTTGAGTAAAAGCAGGTTCGTCATCGTAAAAACAACGGACTGGACCGTCATCCCTCTAGAAAACATGGTGGCTGGCGGAGGCA
>JAQTRT010000233.1 GCA_028711675.1 bacterium
GCAATGGCTGGGTCGGAACGGCCCAGGATTATGATGGCTGTCAGGATAGGGCCTAATTCCCTGAGGATAACGATGTTCCGAATGGTCCCGATCATCTCCTCGATACCGAACTGGGAAAGGGCCGTGACCATCTGGATAATGACCACGACACCCAGCAGCAGGGCGATGATGCTGATGATGGGAAAGGCGTTATAGCCCGTGAAGAAGATCTGTTTCACCAGGATATCCCTGGTGAGTTTGTTCCCGCGTTTATCGCTGCGCAGGGTCTCCAGCAGGGAATACGTGAACAACGCAGCCACACCTCCCAGATAATCGATCCTGATCAGCATTTTCCTGCCTAAATTCTCAAATATACTCTTTTTCATCATCATTTAATCTTAATTATAGTATCATTTTTGATTTTAAAGTCAATCAGTTTCTGGAAGGTCCTGCGGGCGGTGAAAAAAAAGAAACGGTTTTTCTTTTTATCCCGGTGATTTATTGGTCCTGCAAGTTTATAAGCAGTCTATGAATCCAAAAGAAATATAAAAAAGGTTTTAAAGGCGAACAGATTACTGAAAAAATTCTTAACCTTTACGGCTTTTATAACCTTTAATGCCTTTATTGCCTTATTTTCGTGCCTTTGTGTCTTAGTGGCTATCATTTTTATTTCTTTTTCTTGAAGTTCAGGTAAAGCTCTACTTCTGAATCCGTGATGCCCAGAATCCCGGCGATCTCCCGGACACTCCGTCCTTCTTCATAATAACGCGATATGACCTCTACCTTGTTGGCCTTGGTCCTGGGCGGGGGAGGAGGCATGGTCTTCAGCCCGTCCTTTATGACCTCGGACGGCGCGTTTCCTTTTTTCAATTCCGCGATCTTCCCGTCGACCAGCCTCAGCAGGTTCTTGATCTCCTGGACCTTATCCTCCAGGAGGTCGATATTGTTCTTGGTGACCCTGTTGAACTCGACCATCAGGCTGTTGATCTCGGCTTTCTCCTTTTTATCCGGCTCATTGATCCGGATGATCAGCTTCTGGTACATGGAATAGAGAAGAATGAGGTTGATGGTCAATGCAAGAAGGAAATAAAACATGGCTGGCTCACATTCAGATTATTTCTTTATATCGATGATCGTGCCTTTCATGGGGTCTTTGAACAAAACATCCTGTTCCCGGTTATCCTGTCCCTTTTTTTTAGCCTGGTTCCGCTGACGGCCGGCCTGATTCCTGTTCTCCTTATCGGGATTGATCTTCTTATCCTCGTTATCGGTATGCTGGAGGGTTGTGACCTGGTGAGTCTGCTGGTCGGTCTGTTTATGGATTACGGTCCCGGAAAACTGCTGCTGGTTCAGCGGCGTGTTCTCGAGCTTCTGCTGGGATTTTCCTACGTTCTCCATCTGGCCGATGATCGTCTGTATATCGATCGGCAATATTGCCATGACTATGCTCCTAAAGCAGCTTTTCCCCTTTCGACGCCTCTACCTTGGCTTCTTCGTAAGGCAGTACCTTGATATTCCCCGCTTCCTGAATAAAAGTAACATACTTGAAGGAATCTTTCACTTCCAAAAAGGCGTCCTTGATGATCAGTTTTACCTTCGGGAAAACCTCTTTCTGGGCGCAGATCCGTCCTTTTTCCTCGATGGATGCAAAATAACTCTTGATCTCCGCGATCTGTTCCTCTACCTTTTTTATTTTCGGGGATATCTGCTCTCTTTCATCCATCATTTTAATGAGCAGCTCCTCTTTTTCCAGGGTCAGTTTACCGCCGCCGCTCCTTCTCTGGGCATCCAGGGTATTGATGTTCATGGCCAGTTCCCGCATCCGGTCCTTTCCTGTCCTTAATTCTTCGTTCAGGTCAAGGAGCTGCTGCCGTGTCTTGGGATCAAACCCCACTTCCACCTGTGTTTCGGTAAAGGAAGGGGAACCGATGGTCTTGGCATTGATCTCTTCACCGGCCCTGATGCGGCCTCCGGCAATAATAGCACGCTTGCCGTTGCAGATGACCCTCTTACCCGCGTCCACAAAACTATGGAGGATACCTTCAGCCACAATGACATCCCTGGCTGCTTCAATGGATTTGGCGTGCTCTATAAACTTGGCAAGGACGTCGTTGCCTGACACGATCATGGCTGAATCCTTTCCCAGGAGCCCCTGCTTGATGATGATATCGCCTTCGGCTTCCAGCTGGGCTCTCCCCACGCTGCCTTTCACCTCGATATTACCCGAAGCCTTAACGCTGAAACCGTCCTCCACGTTGCCCCGGATAATGACCGTACCGAGGAAAACGATGTTCCCGGTCTCGACCGAGACATCGCCTTTCACCTCGTAAACTGGCTCAACACTCACTCTTCCTTTTGTATAAACCACCTGCCCGTTTATTTCCGCGATCAGTTCCGTCTTGTCATCGCTCAGCTTGGTATTCTTCCCGGCTATGATCTGGACATCTCTCCCGTCTTTGGCCGGGAGCTCGCGTCCGGTAATGGTCTTTCCGGACTGCCCTTTCTTGGCTGTCATTTTCTTGGCCAGGACCTGGCCCACGACAACGTTCTCGATCAGGTCCAATTCCTTGAAATTTACCTTGCCTCTCTCGTCCTCGGATAATTTGATCTCTTTCTCTACCCGGAACTTGTAATCGATCTGGGCATCCTGGCCGTCCACGGGCACGTTGCCCTCGGCAATGAGCAGGGGCTGGTTGTATTTATCGTTCTCGATGCTGTCATTGATGACATCTTCCTTAATGCCAAAATTGATATTCTTCTTCTCCAGTTCCGCAAAAATATCTTCATATTCCGTGATACGGCCGTTCCTCCGGGGCGGTATGAGGGTTACGTACGCTTTCATCTCGTCATCGGACATCTCGATGGAAAATTTCCCGTCAAACTCGGGATTGGCCTGCCATTCACCCAGTTTCAGGGGCCGGCCGTCCGGTCTTTCCACTACTTTCTGTATGGTCTGGGCGTTTACATCCATCAGCTGCCGCTGATACACCGCGTTCTGAACCTCCTGGTAAGGCACTTTCTTGCCGCGTCCCTGAGGAGGGTACACGATCAGCATAATTCCTTTCCTGGTCGCACGAATTTTAAAATAACCGTCGCGGTTCTCTATTTTCTTCTCGTCTCTTTCTGTTCTGTCCGATAACCTGGTGAGTTTCTGAAGTTCTTCGGGGATAGCGGGCATCGTGCGCTTGATAAGCAGCCGGAACGGCCGTTTCCCTATACCGAGGAAACCGTTCGAACCTTTTTCCAGTATCTCGTATTCCAGATCAGCGATACCGGAATTCAGTTTACGGCTGGCTGTTTCAAGTCCTTCTTCGATGGAATAAGCGATGATCTCAATATAATTGGAGGAATCATCTGTTTGTTTTTCTTCCGGCAGCAGTCCCTCTGCCTGTTCTTCTTCAGTGTTCAGTAAAGCTTTTAATCTATCCATAGTGGGATCCCTGTTTCCGTTTGCCGTATTCTCTGGGGCCGGGCCTCTGCCTTTGCCCGTTCTTTACATTCCGTCCAGGAATTTGATCTGCTTGAGCTTGGATTTGATCATCATAATGGCCCGCGTATGAAGCTGAGAGACCCTTGACTCGGTGACACCCAGCACTTCGCCGATTTCCTTTAAAGTAAGGTCCTCATAATAATAAAGGACAAGGACCTTCTTTTCATTCTCCGGCAGGCTTTGAATGGCCTTGGAGATAATGTCAATGACCTCTTTTTTCTCCGCATCGACACTGGGATTATAAGTATCCGGGCTCTTCAGGTTCTCCAGCATGGAGATCTCATCATCATCCGAACCTGTAGGCCAGGTCTCGTTCAGAGAGGCGATGGACGTGGTGCCGCTCAGATTCGACATCAGCTTGTTGAATTCCTCGATGCTCATGTCCAGGGAGGTTGCGATCTCCTCGTCCGTAGGAGGATGACCGAACTTGTTCTCCAGCTCGACCAGAAGGTTCTCGATCTCCTTGATCTTCTGCCGCACCGAACGGGGGATCCAGTCCCTTTCCCTCAATCCGTCGAAGATGGCGCCGCGGATCCTTGTGATGGCGTAGGTCTTGAATTTAATATTCCGTTCAGGCTCATATTTCTCGATGGCATCCAGAAGACCGATGGTCCCGTCGCTGACAAGATCGTCAAAATCCGTGTTATTGGGCATACCGATAGCCACTTTACCAGCCACATATTTTACCAGGGGAGCGTATTTTTTCACGAGATACTCGCGGATATTCTGGTCCCGTGAATCTTTATACTCCTTCCAGAGCTGATTCTCATCCTGACTGGCGTATTTGTTGTCAAAAAGCATATAACCGTTCTTGACCTCTTACTTGCCGAAATAGATGGTTAAATATATAAAAATAAAAAACAAAATCAATAATAAAACAATGATCCAGACCGGTCCGAACTTGAAGATATCCTTTCCTTCCAGTTTGGCCAGTTCCTCTGTAATAGGCGTCTCGATCTTGATCTCCGGAGGCACGAACATCCGGCCGGCCACACCCGGCCCGAACTGGACCATGATCATTACATTTTCCGTATCCTGCTGCCACTGGAGCTCCATGATGGTGGCCGGTATGGCCACCAGACTGTTGTTCACACGGGCGCCCAGAAGGTCGCCCAGATAGGTGCCGATCTCCCGTTCATCGATGATCTTGACCATGATCTGATCCCCTACCTGGAGCTCGTTGATGGGCGTTCCTTTGATGGGGGAAAGGACAGGTTCGATCTTCAATAAAACAAGAGTTATATTCCTGATATGGACTTCCTCTTTCTTCCCGGCTTCCGTTCCTTCCCCGCTGCCCGGCTCTCCTTCCGCTGTTTGTTCAGCTTCCGAGCC
>JAQTRT010000234.1 GCA_028711675.1 bacterium
ATTCAAGTCCATCGAGGAGAGGAACGATGCCGTCAGCCGGGCCCTGGAGATCATCCGGAACCGAGTGGACCAGTTCGGCGTTTCCGAACCTTCCATCCAGAAGCAGGGAGAGAACAGGATCGTGGTCGAACTGCCGGGCGTGAAAGACCCGGGCCGGGCTGAAAGCCTCCTGAACGTACGCGGTTCCCTGGAGTTCAAGCTGGTCGATGATGATCTGTCCCGGGCGGAGAATTTCAAGGATTATACCAAGGGTATCCTGAATGAGACCGTGAAACTGCCGGAGGACAGGGAGGTCCTGTTCGTGTGGCAGAAAGACAAGGATTCCGGCAGGATGGAACAGAAATACCCGATCGTTGTGCATAAGGAGGCGGCTCTGACCGGCGCGTACCTGAAAACAGCCGGAATTGCCGTGGGCCAGTTCGGGGATTCAGCCGTTGATTTTGAACTGAAGAGCGAAGGCGCGGAAAGGTTCTATAAAATAACGAGCGATAATGTGAACAAGAAACTGGCCATTGTCCTTGATAATAAGGTACGGAGTTATCCGAACATCAAAGAGCCCCTGCGCGACCGCGGTCAGATCACGGGCAACTTCACGGTACAGGAAGCCAAGGACCTGGCCCTGATCCTGAGGGCGGGCGCCACGCCCGTGAAACTGGGTATAGCTGAAAAAAGGATCGTGGGCCCTTCCCTGGGAGAGGATTCCATCCGGGACGGTGTGAAGGCCGGGCTTATCGCTTCTCTGGTTGTTATTATTTTTATGCTGATCTATTACAAGTTCGCGGGTGTAGTGGCCAACATTACTTTGATCATTAATATGTTCTTCACCATATCCGTTCTTATCCTTTTGAAATACACCCTGACCCTCCCTGGCCTGGCCGGTCTGGCCCTGACCGTGGGTATGGCCGTGGATTCCAACGTCCTTATCTTTGAAAGGATCAAGGAGGAGCTGCTGGCAGGGAAATCCCTGAAAGCGTCCGTGGACGCGGGTTTTGAGAAGGCGTTCAGCGCCATTTTGGATTCAAACATCACCACGCTTATCACGTCGTTCATCCTTTCCCAGTTCGGCACAGGCACCATCAAGGGGTTTGCCGTGACCCTGTTTATCGGCGTGACGATGAACTTGTTCACGGCCGTTTATATGGCCCGTCAGATATTCAACTATATCATAGACAGGTTTAATCTGAAAAGGATTATGATCTGAATATCCAATACAACAACCTGGAGGACACACTGAAATGATTAGATTCATGAAATTAAGATTTATTGCCTATCTTTTTTCCGGGACCCTGCTCTTTATCTCGTTCTTCTCCTTCTTTACCAAAGGCTTTAACCTGGGTATAGATTTTACCGGAGGCGTGCTGGTACAGGTTAAATTCAATACGGCGGTTAACATCAAGGACCTGAGAACAGCCCTGAAGAGCGAATCGCTGATCGGCACGCTGATCCAAAGGATCGGGGAAACAAAGGAGAATCGTTTTATCATCAAGGCAAAAGGCGCCACCCCGGATGTCAAGGTTGTGGATTTCGTGCAGGAAGCCCTGGTCAAGGCTTTGGGGCAGGATAAGATCCAGCTTCCCTTTGAGCGGACAGAGATTGTGGGCCCCACCATCGGTAAAGATATGAGGAACACGGCTTACCTGCTCATCGGCATCTCGCTCGTGGCCATGCTCATCTATATCACCTTCCGGTTCACGCTCAAATACGCCGTGGGCGCCATTATCGCTCTGGGACATGATGTTTTCATTACTCTGGGCGTTTTTTCCGTCTTCCAGTTCGAGGTGGACATGACCATCGTGGCAGCTGTCCTTACTATCATCGGTTATTCCATCAACGATACCATCGTGGTCTATGACAGGATCAGGGAATTCATGAAAATATACCGCGGCAAACCCCTGGAAGAACTGATCGACAGCAGTATCACGACTACTCTGGGCAGGACCCTTGTCACCGGATTGACAACGCTCCTGGTCTGCGTTATTCTTTTTATCTGGGGCGGTCCGGTCATCCATTATTTTTCCCTTGCGTTCATTATCGGTATCGGATTCGGCACGTATTCCTCCGTTTATGTGGCTACGGCCTTGGGATATGACTGGGAAAGGCTGGAAGAAGCAAAAAAGCATAAGAAAGCCTGACGGAACATACAGGCCTTCCGTGTTCTCCGAAGAGCTTTTCTGCTGAACAGTCCTGAATGACCATGAACAAGCATGAATATTACATGAGACAGGCTCTTACGGAGAGCCGGAAAGCAGCGGTCCACTCTTCCCCCAATCCTCCGGTCGGAGCTGTTCTTGTCAAGAATAACAGGATCATCGGACAGGGGCATACCCAGGTTCCCGGCCAGGCTCATGCCGAGGTCATGGCTATCCAGCAGGCTGGCCCGGCTGCCAAAGGAGCTTCGCTTTATGTGACTCTGGAACCCTGCTGTCATTTCGGCCGGACTTCGCCCTGCACAGACCTTATCATCCGTAAAGGCATCAAGGAAGTTTTTATCGGCATGGATGACCCCAATCCCCTGGTATGCGGGAACGGGTGCCGCCTGCTGAAAAAGAAAGGTCTCTGTGTGGTCCGCGGTGTCCTGAAAGAAAAGATCGGAGAAGAACTGGAATGGTACATCAAGTGGATAAAAAAAGGGCTTCCTTACGTGACCCTGAAAGCCGGCCTTTCCCTGGACGGAAAGCTGACCGATTACAGGGGGGATTCCAGATGGATCACTTCAAAAAAAGCCAGGCTGTACGGTCAAAGATTAAGGGAAGTTCATGACGCCATCCTCACGGGTATCAATACCGTTGTGAAAGATGATCCCCTGCTGTCGTACCGGGGAAGGAACAGGAAGAAAGCATTCTTCTACAGGGTTATACTGGATACCTCACTCCGCATCAGTATCCGTGCTAAAGTATTAAGACCTCTTCCCTCTCATCACACGCTTATTGCGATCGGGTCCGGGGTGAAGGACAGGAAAAAGCTGGAGCATATCAGGGGGTTAAAGGATGTGACGATACTGGAATGCCCGGTCCGGGAAAAAAAAGTGGACCTTGGTTTTGTATTAAAAGCATTGGCTGAAAGAGATGTGACCAGACTGCTGGTCGAAGGCGGAAGCGAGGTCTTTTATTCATTCTTAAGCCGGGGACTGGCTGACAAACTGGTCCTGTTCATGGCTCCTCTTCTTCTGGGCGGCGCTGTGTCTGCCAAGGGTTTTATCGGCGGCAGGGGTTTCTTGCTGGACCATGCTGTACGGATCAGAAAAGGCCGTTTTTTTAATTTTCTCCCGGATAATTCTGTGTATGAGGGGTATTTGAATGTTTACAGGGATCATTGAAAGCATCGGGAAACTGAAACAAAAGACCCGGGAATCCCGGAACATGAACCTGGTCATCAGGCCTGAGGCAGGGGATTTCCTGAAAGATATAAGGAAAGGGGCCAGCATCGCGGTGAACGGCGTATGCCTTACTGTGACCAGTTCCAGCCGTTCGGAGTTCAGTGCGTTTGTCTCTACGGAAACCAGTCAGGTCACCAATCTGAATGACGCCCAGCCCGGTGATTACCTGAACCTGGAGCGTTCGCTGAAACTGAACAGCCGGCTGGACGGCCATCTGGTCTCGGGCCATATCGATCACACAGCCCTTGTTGCGCAGATCTATAAGATGAACCGGGATTATAGATTGAACCTGCGGCTTCCTCCCGGCTTTTTAAAATACATCGTTCCCAAGGGATCCCTGGCTGTGAACGGGATCAGCCTGACCATTGTCCGGAAAGTTTCCGATATCCTTTATTTTGTCATCATTCCCGAGACCTATCAGAACACCAATATCCCTTATTTAAAGCCGGGTGAACGGGTTAATATTGAGATAGATATGATCGCCAAATATGTATGGAATTTTGTGAAAAATAGATAAATTTACCGGAAAATCCGGTTTATTATGGAGAACCGTCTTTTTTCTCTCTTCCTTTTTACTTTACCATTTTTTCGGTTTACCGATATTTTTAACAGTATCAGAAATGTTTGAACCCTTTGCCCGTGAAAAAGGTCCTGAAACGGTAATTTTAGACAGGATGGCCGGACATCTGTGTCCCGCTGTCTTAATGAAATGAAGGTTATATTGAATGAGAAAACTTTTTATTGTTATACTCTTTAGTTTCATCGGTCTATGCTGCGCAGGGCTGTTGTTCAACGCGACCACGACCAATACCAACATCAATATTGAGGAAGCGGTCAAGGCTTATTTTCAGAAGATCAAAGGGACCAGCACGCCGTTCCTGATGGATGTGGCCATAGAAGGGAAAAAAGTGGTGAAAGTGGCTGCGGTCCGGCAGCTGGGGGATTTAAAGGATAAGGACTCCATCGATCTCCTGACAGCCATCATGACCTATATCGTGGACCCTTCCCTTTTTAACACGAAGTATGCCAGGAAAAAGAATTTCATCCCGGAATTCGACGGGGACGTAAGGGCGGAAGCAGCACTTGCCCTGGGCAAGATCAATGATGCCAATTCCCTGCCTAAGATCGGCAATACGCTCATTGCGGACAGGAACAGCAAGGTCAAACAATACTGTTTAAAGGCGTTCAGCCTGATGAAGAACAAGGATGCCACGCCTTATATCGAGAAATATATCCGTTATGAACTGCAGCTGGACAAAATGAAGATCGATAACGATGTGGTCCGGGAAGCAGCCAGGGCTTTAGGCGATATCGGCCATAAGAACGCCTTCTTCCTTCTGATCGAGATCACCCAGACCGAATCCTTGCAGTATGAACCCAAAAGGGAAGCCTTACGGGCCCTGGAAAAAA
>JAQTRT010000017.1 GCA_028711675.1 bacterium
TCCAGATAATTGACCAGGGCGACACTGAAAATGACCGCGTACACCAGCCTGAACCAGGCAGTAAGCATTGAGAGGCCTTTGTTTATTGGCCTGAGAAAGATATAGAGTGCCCAGGCCACAATAATATCGCAGATGATCACAATCAGAAAACTGCCAATACCTATACGGAACAGCGTTTCATTTGCTTTAATATTATTGATTGTTGCATTTGCATCAGCCGGTATGATAAGCTTCTGGAAAACATTAAAATCCGCGAAGATCGCAGCTATGGTCATGATGAGCAGCCCTAATCCGGCAATGAGCGCTGCTTTGCGCTGTGATATATCTGTGATATTGTTTGTCATTTTAATTCCTCCTGGCCTGTCATTATGCTACATTGTTATCACTACTTTTCCCCGGGAATGCCCTTTTCCATAGTACCTGAGTGCTTCGGCAGTCTCTTTTAACGTAAATCGCCTGTCTATAACCGGTTTCACTTTGCCGGCTTCAATAAGCCCTTTAATAAATTCAAGATCATTCCGGTCTGCTTTGGCTGACAGGGTGCACAGTTTCTTTTTCCCGAACATTGTGAGCCACGGGCCCAGGAGCATCGGCTGGAAGACCTGGGCCAGGGAGCCTCCGGTCGCGACATGGATGCCCGTTGGACTTAAGGCGCGCCTGTAATCAAAGAGCGAACGAAATCCTGCAGTAGCCAGGATCAGGTCGTAATGCAGACCGTTCCGGGTAAAATCCTCCTGAGTATAGTCAATGACATGGTCAGCGCCTATCGAACGCACAAGGTCAAGGTTACTTGTGCTGCAAACGCCTGTCACCTCAGCCCCGAATGATCTGGCGATCTGTACGGCGAATGTGCCTATACCTCCGGACGCGCCAAAGACCAGGACCTTCTGCCCTTTTTGGATATGCCCTTTATCGCGAAGCCCCTGCAGGGCAACGCATGCCGCCTGGGGAACAGCCGCTGCTTCCTCGAATGTCAGATTGGCCGGTTTCAGGACCAGAGCGTTCCCGGGAACAGCGACATACTCCGCAAAGCCGCCCCAGCCAACCCCGGATATTTCCGCGAACACCTCATCACCCGGCTTGAACTGCTTTGCATTACTGCCGATTGCTTCGATCCTGCCTGCTATGTCGGCACCGAGCAGCGTTTGTTTTGGCTTCAGGAATCCGGACCACATGCGGACCATGAACGGTTTGCCCCGCACAAAGCCCCAGTCAGAATAATTCACGGATGTCGCGAGGATCTTTACCAGTACTTCATTCTCTTTAGGAACAGGTTTTTCCGTTTCTTTAAGCTGGAGGACATCCGGCGGCCCGTATTCTGCGTATACTATTGCTTTCATCTGGTGCTCCTTTTTTGTCTCTTATAAGATTTACGGCCTTTAACAGTGGTCAAGTATTCCTTTATAACTTGATTTTAATACGCAAAATACCTGCGCCTGCCGGGACCAATACCTGATGCTGCCAATAATTGAGATTATTTATTTATATATAATTATAATCTTATTTCAATAAAAATAAGGTATGGAATTGTTATCTTATTCTTACTTGACTCTAAATATTCAAATAATAAGATATAACAGGGAATCTAAATAGATGCAGGAGCCTGATTAAAAAGGAGTTGTATATGTGGGAAAAAGCAAAGCCTTTCATCTCTATTTTCATGATCGTTTTAATTCTTTGTCTGACGTGCTGCGCTCCGGGAAACGTGAAATTCGACAAAAAGCCCGCGGGTTTCTGGTCGGGAATATGGCACGGCCTGATCAGTTTTGTCACGTTTATCATCAGCCTGTTCTCCGGCAAAGTTAAAATCTATGAAACAGCCAATACCGGTGGATGGTATAACTTCGGGTTCATTATCGGGATCGCCATATTCTACGGCGGCAGCTGCAAATCCAAATTGAAGAAAAAATGCATGCCCGGTAAAACAGACGAGGAATGGAAAGAGATCGGGGTCAAAGTCGAGGAAAAGATCCGCAAAGGCATCAAGAGCTGGCTCGACGAATCGGACAAGAAGGGAAAAGAATGGCGCGAGATCGGCAAGAAGATAGAGAAAAAGATCAAAAGTGAACTACGCGACTGGGCGGACAAAAAGAAATAAACGCGTCAGCTATCATCAAACATAGTGTTATACCAGGACAACCCTACTCCTTTAGGCAACAGCCCGTTAAGGACTGATACCTTTTATATTTAAAATTTAAAATGCGTCTGGGGAGAATCCTTTTTAATTATTTCTTTTATTAAATTGACGAATTCCCCGGCTGTTTTCAGCGCGTTGCCGGCTTCGGTTCCGGATATGGAGATATCGATGTCATAAGTAAAGATGTTACGCTTCTTTCGCATTTCGTCAAAACGGATAACAATTACTTCCTTTCCTTTTCCTAAAACATGTGACGTGAAATCCACAACTGTTTTGTGCTGAAAGCCGTCGGAAGGACGGAAACCCTTCAGGAGCATCAAAGCTCTGCCTGCGCGCAGCATGGCCAGATAAGCTACGGTATAAGCAATTCCCTCATCAATCTCCAGGTTTGCCTTTGATGTTTTTAAATCCCTGGAAGCGCGTACGATGATCTTTTCGATTGCGGAAAAATCGCATTTTTATTTTTTAATAAGCCCTTTATTTAAATATTCTTCCAGGAATTCCTCATAGGTCATTTTTATCCCCCTTTAAAAATATCTTTGGTTTTTCCAATAGGTCCATTATAAACGAATTCTTTTCCCGTTTTTTCTTCTTAAAATCGTCAACGGAATACAATGTATAATTGATCTCCCTTTTCAGGTTTTTTTCCAGTTTTCTAATATCCACGGCCAGCACATCCTCGTCCGGAAGGCCAATGATGAACACATCAATATCGCTATTCGCGTGCTCTTCATTTTTCGCGTATGAACCGTAAATGAAAGCCGTCTTGATCCTTTTTGTTTTTTCGAGTATATTTTGCAGCGTTCCTTTGATGCCTATCGTTTTAAATACCATACTTTTCAGCTCATCATAAAGAGGATAGGATTTCTTGAGAGAGTAATAAACAAGGTTCCCTTTTTTAAATGAGTTGAAAATCCCCGATTCAACCAGGCGGAGCAGTTCCGTACGGAGCATGCTGGCGGGGGTATCGAGAACACGCTCCAGCTCTCTGAGATAATATTCACTTTCAGGATTGGTGAAAAACAGCCGGAACAGCTCTTTTCGTGTTCTGGATTTAAAAATATTCGTGATATCCATGCCTGTAACCTGTTTATATTACAATTGTAATACATTTATATTACAATGTCAAATAAAATTTTTTAAACTTTAAAGCGGCTGAAACAATCCAGGGAAGCCGGACAGAGGAACGTTGAAAGTTGAAACACGGCACCTTTTATTTCGCTACAAATTTATGGTAACAGCCTTTTATTAACATATGTTTTTCCCATCTATTTTAAAAAATCAGAACCGTCCCCATTTATATTTGTCCTTCCGAATGGTCATCATCTTCTCTCTCTATCTGATTATGAGCATCATCGAACGTGGAAAACGCGCTCTCCTGGATTATTTGATCATTCATATCATATTTTCGCATATAGAACATATTCTCTTTTTTGATTATTTGATATACAAACGAGACGCCGTCCTTATTTGAAATAAGATTAAAAACAATTTTTTCTTTTTTATCTTCCTGCTTCTTTCTGATCCAGGCTATTATCGGGCTGGTAAAAATAAGCACTAAAACCGGGGTTAATAATGCGGGATCCGATGTTATGGATTTATAATGTATACCGATAAAAATACCGATCCCTATTAATATTATTGAAAAAATATAAATCCTTAAATCCATTTTAATAACCTTGCTT
The DNA here is from genome assembly GCA_028711675.1 of bacterium. Taxonomy (GTDB): domain Bacteria; phylum Spirochaetota; class JAHITG01; order JAHITG01; family JAHITG01; genus JAQTRT01. The sequence continues at coordinate 3,823 of JAQTRT010000017.1, forward strand.
CATCTCCTTCCGGTAGGCGAAATAAGAATAGACCACTGTGCAGAGCGCGGAAAAAAGCACGGGGATAAGGATGAACAATACGGCATATCGCCGGAAAAACACCCCGGTAAAAGCGGCCACACCGGCGAATTTGAACAGCGTGCCGCCGAGCCTGTGGGTCCTGTCCCACACCTTTTCGCTGTCCAGCGTCCACGGGGTCCTGATGCCTATGAACCAGTTCTGTTTCGCGTTCCTGAAAAGAACGCCGATATAAAAAAAGAGAAGCCCCATTCCAACAGGCAGGACCAGGTTGGGGCTGATCTTCGTTCCCAGATTCCACAGGATGACCTGGGCATGGACCGCAAGCATGAACAGGGAGAACACGATGATGAACCCGTCATAGTATTTCCTGAATTTTTCGATGTTGGCTTTCCGGGGATCAATTTTCGGGATGGCCAGGAAGAACAGGTCAAGCACGGCAAGGATGAAAGGTATCAGGAACAGTCCCCAGAATTTCGGCATATAGCCGTCCACCTCTCCCCTGGCATTCCAGTGGGAAGCCATTGTAGCGGGTATCCGGGGGTAAGAACAGATGCCGAGCAGGACAGCGAGCAGTAATATCCCCCAGACGATCAATTCGCTTTTATGTATTCTCATATCACCTCTTGGGCCTCTCGTTCCTTATCTCCATCCACTTATCCGGCTCGCGCAGGGGCTTGAACCCAGATTTACCGTAAACGCCGTGAGCGTCTTTTGTAATGAGCAGCCACTGGTAAACGTCCTTCAGCGTGTCGTTTTTAAGGATGCTGTTTATCATGAGCTGGCCGATGCCTTTTTTCCGGTATCCTTCATTCACAAAAACATCGAGGATGTAGGCGAACCTCGTCTTGTCGGAGATGACCCGCGCATATCCTATCTGTTCATCATGGTAAAAGACGCCTATGACCCGGCTGGAGTTCGATGCGCCCTGCCTGACCTCATCGAGCCTGATGCCGATGCTCCAAAAGGCGGTTGACAGCATTTTTGTCACCTGAACGAAATCCATGTTCTCGCAGCCGTATTTGACCACGCATTGTTTTAGATCGAAGTTTTCCATAATATTACCGCCCTCCCGATTTTTGCACGGTCCCCACCGGCTCACGTTTAACCGCCTTGTGAAGATCGATGTTTTTTATGACAGGCAGGTTGTGTCCCATCTTTAATCCCAACAAGATCCAGTCTTCAAGGACTGACCGCAGTTCGGATCCACAAGCGGAAAGGGATTTTTCGAAAGCAATAACACCCTTGCAGCGGGGGATCCGTCCCGTAAATTTTCCATCCTTTAATTTATCATACACTGCCTGCTCTATAGCATTGTCAAGATATTCACTTAAAATATAACGCCTGGCCATTATCCGACCCCTTGAAATGATAATATTTTATTAATTTACAAAATCAAGTAAGACGGTATGGGCATCTGATATATGATATGATAACGGATATAGTAAGAACTATGTCACATGTCAGATACCGAAACAATTTTCCACTTATAATTTAATTGATTTTTAAAATATTATCATATAGTATATATTAAGTAGAAATGGAGGTGGAATTATGCATAAAATTAAATTTCTTTTACAAGCAGTCCCCCTTTTATTAATAATATTCATTATTACAGTTAATCATGGCCTGAAATATTTTATAGATCCGCTGGCTTTATTATATGTGCTTATTTTCTCCCTTTCGTTATTCAGCTATTCGGAAGGCAAGGCTGGATTACGTGCACTATACCGGATAATATTTAAAGGTAATAACAGAAAAGCCATTAAGAAGGATATACTTATCAAGATGCTCAATAACTTGATTTCATATATTTATATTGCAGGTGTAACCGGATTGATAGTTGGCCAGATAATGCTCTTAAACCTCTATCCCCTTTCCAAATTTTCAACGCAGAGACACATAGCAGATTCTTTACTTGCATTACTATATTCAATAATTATAAATGAGCTGTTGATCCGCCCGATAAAGAATTCTATAAAAAATTAAATTGTATCCGGATTTGCCGTTGTTAAGGGGTTAAGAGCGTCATATGTCAGATACCGATACTATCTTCCTAAAACCAGTAATTCATCATGCTTTTTAAGAACAGTTTTGTGATCGGATATCCAGAGTATTCTCCAATAATAGAATCTACACCACAATAAGGGCATAATGCAGTTTGATCGTTATCTATCCATTCAGTAATCTGGTTAGGCGTAAAAATTTCTAAACAATAAAAACAACCGCATTTTTTATCATTAATAATCTGCTCTCTATTATATATTGTATATTTATGTGCGTCAATTAATATTTTTTTATTGAATTTTTTACTTCCAATTATCATAATTTAAATTCCACTATAGTGCAGGAGACGAAAATGGTGATGATTTTTTAAATTACCGTTGTCCTTATTTTTCTTTTTTTAAACAAAATATCAGAACCGTCCCCATTTACAAGGGGAAGGTACAGGGGCGAGAACAGGGATTATGATGTTTCCACGGCCAGTCGCAAAGACTCGGTAAAGCATTCCTTTGCTGTGACCGCCGGCATCGACTTTAACTGAATATTATGGCCCGGTCATTTGCCGGATTTATTCTGACTGTCGTGAAGTCTGGCTTTCATTATTTCATTGATCCTCAAATCGAATTTTTCATATTTATGCCTGAGGTTATCAAAACTGTCCTTCGAAAGTTTGTAGGTATCGCAGTAAGTTGTGGTTCTTATCGAAGCGTTCCTGTTCTCGCCCTGTATCAAAGCTGTTTCCCCGAAAAAGGATCCGGGATTTAATTTTGCCACGACATTATCGTTTACTATAACTTCCACCTCGCCAGAATTGATAAAATACATGCAGTCACCGTATTCTCCCTGGCGGATTATGAAATCCTGAGGCAGGAAAACCACGGGTTCCAGCAGGCGTATGACTTCACGGATAAAAATCTCATCAGCATCTTTGAAAAGAGACACTTTTTCCAGTATGGTTTTATTCAGAAAAAGGGATATCTCGGTATTCAGGGTGTGGGGAAGTTCGCTCAGGAAACTGATCTTATTCACGCTTTTCTGGGTTATCCAGATATAGTTATAATAATTCTTTACTTTTTCCTGCAGCTCGTACGGTAATTTTTTAAGATGCATATATTCTTTGATCTCTTCCATCTTTTTTACAAATTCCGCTTTTGCCACATCTATATTTGCGATAAGGCTTGTGATATTACCAATGATATAACCGAACATACCCACACCGATAAGCTGGGCTATGATGGTATAGATCATCTGAAGTTGACTGTTCCTGTCAGGCGTGATATCGCCGTAACCGATGGTGGCGACCGTGGTAAGACACCAGTAAAATGCTCTGAGATAACGTAATTCAAAAGTGCCTGTCTGGTCGCCGGCGCCGATGGTTATCCAGCCGAGGGAGATAAAATGAAGCATGAGGGCGAACCAGAAGGAAAAAGTGATCAAACGCATTATAGTGGGATTGACCGTGATAGTTTCCTGCAGGGTCCGTAAGATCACAGTGATCTTAATAAGTTTCAGGAGCCGCAGCAGGCGCAGCGCTAAAAAAATATTGAATATCAGCGAACCTTTGATATCAGACCCGGAAACCAGGACCATGACAGCGGAAAAGGGGAAAGCGGCAAGGAGATCAGGGATGAACCATGTCCGGAAATATCTGCGGATGATCTCTTTTCTGGAGGATATGACATTTAATCTTATTTTTACCGTAGTGCGCAGATTGACCAGGATATCCAGGAAAAAAACAATTGAGATCAGCCAATAGAAGAAATCCGTATAGTCCTGTCCTGCGACCATGCGGTACGGTATGCTCAATGCGGAATAAAAGATAGCCACGATCATGAAAATATCCCATGAGGTTTTGTACCGGCTGTTATAAGGAAATAAAGGTATCTTTGATAATAATTTTTTCATGGAATATCCCTTTAAAAATATCTAAGACAAACCTGCCTTTTTCACAAGGTAATATTTTCAACCTTTACCGTTCTTGAACTAAAATACTCCTTTTTTTTAAATTGTCAACCTGATTTTAATTTCTTTGCCCCGCGTAACGCGCGGCCCGTCCGGGAAAATAAAACAAAATATAATTGACAAATGATATAAAAGATATATATTCATCCCATATAACAAAACAAAATAGTTTTATCGTTTTTGGTTTGCTGCCTTCCTTCCCCGAAGATCATTAGACGGTATAAATTAACAAGAATATCGAGGTTTAAAAATGAAAGTATTACTGGTTTATCCCGAATATCCGGCTACGTTCTGGAGCTTTAAGCACGCCCTGCCCTTTATCAATAAAAAAGCCGCTTTTCCGCCGCTCGGGCTTTTGACCGTATCCTCCCTTCTCCCTGACAAATGGGAGAAGAAGCTTGTGGACATGAACGTTACCAAGTTAAAGGATAAGGATATCGAATGGGCGGATTATGTCCTTATCAGCGGGATGATCGTGCAGAAGAAATCCAGCGCAGAGGTCATTCACAGGGTAAAAGCCTTAGGCAAGCCCATTGTGGCCGGAGGCCCCCTTTTTACCACAGGTTACCGGGAATTCCCCGATGTCGACTGTTTTGTCCTGAATGAAGGGGAGATTACCATTCCCCTGTTCCTGAAAGACCTGGAACAAGGAAGCATCAAGCCTGTTTACACATCCGAGGAAAAACCGGATATCGTCCATACACCGCTGCCTGACTGGTCCTTGATCCATTTTAAGGATTATGCCTCCATGGCCATCCAGGTCTCGCGCGGCTGCCCCTTTAACTGCGATTTCTGCGATATCATCATCATGAACGGAAGGATACCGCGGGTAAAGACGCCTGAACAGGTAAGGTCCGAATTCGATTCCTTATACGCGGCAGGATGGCACGGCAGTCTCTTTATTGTCGATGACAACTTTATCGGCAACAAGATCAAGATAACACAGATACTGAAAGAGATAGCCTCATGGATGGATGAGAAAAAACGGCCTTTCACTTTATTCACCGAAGCCTCTATTAACCTGGCGGATGAGAACGAGATCATGGAACTGATGCAAAGGTCCAATTTCAATTCTGTTTTCGTGGGCATTGAAACGCCTGATGAAGAGAGCCTGAAAGCCTGCGGTAAACTGCATAATACCAACAAGGACCTTGTGGAAAAAGTAAAGATACTCCAGAGGAACGGTTTGCAGGTACAGGGCGGGTTCATTGTAGGATTCGATACGGACACGCATCATACGTTCGAGAACATGATCAAATTCATACAAAAAAGCGGCATCGTGACTGCCATGGTGGGCTTGCTGAACGCCTTTCCCGAAACCCAGCTCTACAAAAAACTGCAGAAGACAGGCAGGATCCTGAAGATCCCGTCAGGAAGCAACACGGATTTCACGATTAATTTCAAGCCGCGCATGAACAAGGACGTGCTGATCGAAGGATATAAAAAGGTCCTGCACTCCATCTTCAGCCCGAAGAACTATTATAAAAGGATCATCACCCATTTAAAAGAGTACAACAAGTCGGCCAAAGAGACAAAGCTGGCATTCTGGATGAAGATCAAAGTACTGTTTGAAGCCATCTGGAAACTGGGAGTGAGAGAAAAAGGGAAAAGGTATTTCTGGAAGATGTGCCTCTGGACTATTTTCAGGAAACCGTATCTGATGGCTGAAGCCATCTCTCTTGCCATATACGGGTTCCATTACCGGAAAGTCCTGATCTATGTATAAGGTTTACAGGGCTGCCTGCATCAGGGCTTAGAACGGTTCGCCGATCCTGTGCACGCGGATCATGTTGGTGGAGCCTTCGCGCGCAATAGGGATACCGGCCATGATGACCACGAGGTCTCCTTTTTGGATCAGGCCGATACCTTTGGACCGCTCTTCTGCTTCTGTAATCATCTCCGCGATATTCTTCATTTCCGGAAAAAGCCTGGAAGAAAGCACCGGCCATGTTCCGCGGAAAAGAGTCATCTTCTGACACGTCCTTATCTTATCTGAAATAGCTATAATAGGAACAGAAGAACGGTATTTGGAAAGCATCAGGGCCGTGCGGCCCGATTCCGTGAATGTGATGATGGCCTTTGCGCTTATCTCGTCAGCCAGCTCGTCCGCTGAATCGCAGAGCGAGCTGAGTATGCTCTCTTCCTTTAAAAAATGCGTCTTCCTTGTTTTTAAATTCTTCTTGCGGAGCGACTGGTCTTTATCCTGTTCAACGGCTATCCTGGCCATATAAGAGAGGGAATCCAGGGGATATTTGCCCACTGCCGTCTCGCCTGAGAGCATGACCGCGTCTGTCCAGTCGAATATGGCTGTGGCCACATCAGATACCTCGGCCCGCGTGGGCGAGGGATTATTGATCATGGATTCGAGCATCTGGGTAGCTACGATAACCGGCTTGCCGCCGAAATTCGTTTTTCGTATGATATCCTTCTGCGCGGAAGGGACTTTTTCCATGGGCATCTCCACGCCCAGATCTCCGCGCGCCACCATAATAGCATCCGCTGCATCCACGATCTCACCAAGCCTTTCCAGGGCTTCGGGCTTCTCTATCTTGGCTATGACGGGAATGGAGGATTTATGCTGTTTTAAAAATTCTTTCATAGCCAGGATATCCTCGGGCTTCCGGACAAAGGAGAGGGCGAAATAATCGATATCATGCTTGATGCCGAAAAGGATATCCGCTTTATCCTTGTCTGTAAGGGAAGGCGTTGATAATTTCATACCCGGAAGGTTCATGCCTTTGCTGTCAGAAAGCTTCCCGCCTGTCAGGACCCTGGTATACACGTTCTTCTCATCGCGATCCGTCACTTCCAGCCTGATCCTGCCGTCGTCCAGAAGGATCACGTCTTTTTTATTGGCATCGCGTGCCAGTTCCCTGTAGGTGGTCGAGACTTTGGCCTGGCCGCCTGTTATTTCCTCAATGGTTATGGTGAAAGGATCGCCTTCTTTCAGGACGATCGGTCCTTCTTTGAATTTACCGATTCGCATTTTTGGACCTTTCAAATCCATGAAGATGCCGATATGCCGGTCCATCTCTGCCGCAAGGTTCCTGATATCTACGATCACCTTCTCCGCTTCAGTATAATTGGAATGGGAAAAATTGATCCTGAACAGGTCTGCGCCATTTAAAATGGCTTTTTCCAGCATCTTGTAGTCGAAGATGGAAGGGCCTATTGTGGCAATGATCTTTGTCTTTCTGAAAACAGGGAAATCAAAATCAGCCATATTGTCACCTTGCTTTATCAATATTGTATTAAATAATATTTTGTAGTCAATGAATAATATGGAAAGGTCATAAAGGCTATAAAGGTTGTTAAGGAAGTAAAGGTTTTAAAGGTTCTTTCCTAAGTACTAATAACTAACCAAGAACCATTAAGTAGCGCCGTACCTTCAGGTACGGTGATTGCCGTAACCGACGGGTCTAAAGACCCGTCGCTACGTTTTATTTTTATAACTATAATTCAAACCCTAAATAAAAAAGGCCTGGACACCGGGGTTTCGGCGGCCAGGCCTTTTTAACGTCTATCTGCTCTTTGCAGATATCAGTTCAGTCTATTCTCAGCCGTGATTTTAGCCTCTATAATACTCTCCGTATCACGGTTATAAGCGATATCGTCCAGGTAAAAGATAGCTCCTTCACGGTTATCTTCGGTATGGATAACGAACCCCAATCCGCCCGAGATATCCTTGTATTCCAGGTTCCTCAGGTCGAGTTCGTACTTTCTCCATTCCTTTGACAGGGTGATCTTCCGGCTGGCTTTGGAAGAAGAAAGCAGGTTCTGCTCTCTTGCCTTTACCATCTTGAATTCGATAACTTCATTCCCGTTCTCTCCCCTTGCATAGAAAGAAATGCTGGTGGCTCTGGTCATATCATAGCCGCCCTTTAAGGTAACCAGGTCGCTGATCGGGCTCTGCTGCATATACACGCCCACAGCCTTATTCTCGGTCTTTGTTATGACCTGATAGCTCACTCTCATGGATGACTTGCCGGAATTCGGGTTCTTTGTGCAGAACTTGTCGATCTTCAGGTTCCGGAGATCGCCCATCCATCCGCTGAGGATGCCCAGGTTGAGCCGGCTGGGAGCATCGGTATAAACATAGAACGGGAACCGGGTCACTTTGTAGGTATTATACTCCCCTTCCACACTGGCTGACAGGTTGATAGAGAAGAGAACCAGAACGAGAACTGCTAAAATCACTAACTTTTTCATGACTTTCCTCCTTTATTCTTATTTACCCTCTCTAACTATAGGACAACCTGTCCGGAAAAAGGGACAAAATATTTTATAAAAATTTTAAGAGATTTTGACTGTCCGGATTAAATATACAGACTCATGGGATAAAGGCCTGAACAGGGGGGTATCTGTTCAATATGGGATTATTTATGATCAAAGAAGAAGCTGAAATAAGGGCACGGGATATATTGAAGATGACCATGCATACAGGCGTGCCGGAATACTGATACAATAGCCGTGATGACCGTTAAAGTGCCGGGTTATGTATAATTTTAAAAATACTTGCTATTATTTATCCCTTTATTATATTTCTCTTGGAAATATGACAGCACGGATCATCCGGCTTTTAAGGAGGACCTTTCCATGAAAAGAACACTGACTTTTCTCTTTACCCTGTTCCTGGTATTGCTCTGTATCGTGCCCTCTTATGCCAGGTCGAAATTCGGATTTATCGACAAGACCGGCAAGATGGTCATCAAGCCCCAGTTCGGGTTCGCGGAAAGCTTTTCCGGGGGACTGGCTTATGTCACCAGGAACGGATATGCCGGGTATATTGATAAAACAGGGAAATTCGTCATTCAGCCTGTGTATGATTTTGCCAGCGGCTTTTCCGAGGACCTGGCCAGCGTGACAAAGGAAGGAAAACGCTTTTTCATAGACAAGACCGGGAAAACAGTCATTGAAACTGATTATGACAGCATCGCGAGCTTCTCCGAGGGATTGGCCCTGGTGAAGAAGCAGGAAAAATACGGTTATATCGACAAGACCGGAGCTCTCATCATCCCGCTTCAATTCGACATGGCTTATCCGTTCGCCAATGACATGGCCGTAATAAGGCAGGGTAATCTTCTCAGGGGCAAATTCGGGTTCATTGACAAGACCGGGAAAATGGCCATCCCTCCCCAGTTCGACCAGGCTTATCTTTTTTCGGAAGACCTGGCGCCTGTCATGAAAGGGGGAAAATGGGGTTATATCAATAAAGCCGGCACAATGGTCATTGAATCCCAGTTCACCGAAGCTTTCAGTTTTATCGACGGCATGGCTCTTGTGAACAGGAGCGGGAAATACGTTTATATCGACAAGTCCGCCAAGGTCGTTATCGATCTCCTGTTCGAAAGAGGGAGCGTGTTCAAGGAAGGCCTGGCCAGGGCCAGGAGGAACGGGAAATGGGGCTATATCGACAAGACAGGCAAGACCGTAATCGCTCCCTTGTTCGAGGAAGCCTGGCTCTTCTCGGACGGCATGGCGCGCGTTAAAAAAGAAGGAAAGTGGGGATTCATCAATAACACAGGAGAGATGGTCATCGAAGCCCGGTACAAGACTGCTTATGATTTTTCGGAAGGCCTGGCGCCGGTTGAAGAAGCTGAGGAAGAATAGTCTAAAAGTAGCGCCGTACCTTCAGGTGCGGTGATTATCACAATCACCGGGTCTGAAGACCCGGTGCTACGTTTTGTTTTTATAACTACAATTCAAACCCTAAATAAAAAAGGCCCGGTCACCGGGGTTTCGGCGGCCAGGCCTTTTCAAAACCGATCTGCTCTTCGCAGATATCAGTTCACTTTATTATTCTCAGCCGTGACTTTAGCCTCTGTCATTCTATCCGCATCACGGGTATAAGCTATGTCGTCCAGATAAAAGATAACTCCTTCACGGTTATCCCGGGTATGGATCACGAATCCCAATCCGCCGGAGATATCCTTGTATTCCGTATTGCTCAGGTCCAGTTCGTACTTTTTCCATTCCTTTGTCAGGGTGATCTTCCGGCTTACTTTGGAAGATGCCAGCAGGTTCTGTTCCTTTGCCGTTACCATCTTGAATTCAACAACTTCATTCCCGTTCTCTCCCCTGGCATAAAACGATATCTTCGAAGCTTTTGTCAGGTCATATCCGCCTCTTAACGTGGCCAGACGGCTCGCGGGGTTCTGCTGCATATACACGCCCACAGCCTTATTCTCGGTCTTTGTTATGACCTGATAGCTCACTCTCATGGATGATTTGCCGGAATTCGGGTTCTTTGTGCAGAGTTTGTCGATCTTCAGGTTCCGGATATCGCCCATCCATCCGCTGAGGATGGCAAGGTTGAGCCGGCTGGGAGCATCTGTGTACACGTTGAAAGGGAACTGGGTCACTTTAAAAGTGCCGTATTCCTTCCCTACGCTGGCTGACAGGTTGATTGAAAAGAGAACCAGAACGAGAACTGCTAAAATCACTAAGTTTTTCATGGCTTTCCTCCTTACTTTTATTTACCCTCTCTAACTACAGGACATCCTCTCCCGGAAAAAGGACAAAGTTTTTTATGGAAAATTGTTGCCTGAACCTGTCTCTTCTTAATTATCCCTTTTTTTCCTATTACCGAAAAATAATACATACAGTAAAAAGATTGATAATAACAGGGAAAAAACGATTTTATGGAAGAAAAATTGAAAAAAGTAATGAAAGAAATCATTTACCGGGCCGTAAAACTGGGCAGAAGGAAGAAACGGACCATCTACATTTCAAAAACACCGGGCGGCGAGAAGATCCCGGTCGAGGAACTGAATCCGGCCACGATCGACGGCAGGAAAAGACTGGAGGAATACCTGGGCAAAGGAAGGCTCTATTCTATCGTATCCAACCTGGGTTCATCCTCGGAGAAGAACAGGATCAACTGGCGCGTGGTCAACCTTCCGCTTTTACAGAGGGTCATCTACCTCCTGCTCACCTTTTTCTGCATGCTGATGAAAGGCTGCGAACTGAAGAACAGGTTTTACAGGGCTATGGGAGTGCAAATCGGCAGGAACGTGGAGATCATGCAGTTCAGCTGGCTTGATCATTTCAGGCCTGAGCTCATCTCCATCAGCGACAACACCCTTCTCGGCGCTTTCACCAAGCTCACCGTGCATGCGTATGAAGGGGACGGAATGTTCCGCGTGGGATATATCCAGATCGGGAAGAACTGCAAGATAGCTTCCGGAGCCGCTATGGGTTTTATCCGCATCGAGGACGATGTGAGGGTCCTGCCCAATACGACCTTATCTCCTTATTTTACTTATTTGAAATCCGGGAGCGTGGTAGGTTTTGACCCCCCTGCCAAGAAGACCCCGCTGGAAAGCCGGGAGATGCAGAATCCCGATCTTCACTGACAAGCCGCGGAACACCGCTCAGCCGCATCACAGGTTCTTCGCGATAAAATCCTCTATCGACTGCCTGTCCTTTTCTTCGGTGAACTGAAGGAACTCGATGCCGACCCGGAATTTATTCTCTTCAGCAGCCTTACACCATACGGAACGCGCTCTGATCTCAATGGGTATCTCGATAGGTTGAATGGAAAGGAATATGATAAGCGAAAGGCCGGGCATAATGGGAGTGTCCGTCTCCATCTGCATACCGCCGCTGCTGATATCCACGGTCTTGGGAGGACTGATCTCCAGGAACTCCTCCCTTTCCTGCTTGCCGGGGTTGGCCATCCGGCAGACCATCAGGGCGTTGCAGGGGACGCGTTTATATTTTCGCCGGTCCTGTGAATATTCCTGGTTCTGATCATCCAAAAGAATCCTCCTGAACCTCTCTTTATGAATTCTGCTTCTGTATCTCTTTGTTCCTCAGCTCCACACGGCGGATCTTTTGGGCACAACAAGCCTCTTTAACAGGCAGGTCCTCAGTCGTTCTTATCCACGAAATCCTGGATGATCTTCCGTTTCCTTTTATCCGTGAATTCGACGAATTCCACACCGATCTTGAAAGCTTCCTTTTTCGGGTCTTTCCTGTTCCACGCCACTTTCCCCTTTATTTCAAGGGGTTTTTCCTTTGTGTCGATGGAAAGGAATATGCTCAGCATCAGGCCTATGGGCAGGTCCTGGTCTGTACTCATCTGAAGGCCTCCCATGCTGATATCCATGCTCATGGGTGTACTGATCTCATGGAATCCTACATCCGGATTATTATCAAGTTCCGGGATCTGGCACATGAGGACCGCGTCAATGGAAACGCGTTTATATTTCCTGCGATCATCCATTTTTGTTAACCGCCTTTAACCGGTAATTCTCAGGGAATAATTTACATAATAAAAAACTATTTTCAATCGATTTTTATTTTTTTCCGCGGGAACCGATCTTTTTATACATCAGGAAGGCCGGTTTCCCGGAAAAGTCATTGGAAACAAGACCGAAATAATCCACGCCGTTGTTCCAGTGACCGGGCACATCCCGGAAAAAAGCCCAGAAGATCCGCTTCACGCCCTTCCATTGAAGACAGTTCGTGTAAACCTCATTGACCCATTCCGCCTGCTGCTCTTCGGTAGGGCTCATTCCGTTCCACCACCCGTTGGTTTTGTCAGGCGTCTTCACTCCCGGGCACCCGATCTCCGTGAACCAGATCTCCTTCTCCTGGTCTTTATACTCTTTCATGGACCTGTACACTCCCGCGTAAATACCTTGCAGGATCTGGAGACGGTTGGGAAGGAGCGGATCGACGAAAGGATGGATGTTCACTACATCAAAATACTCACTGCCGATGTTCTTATAGACGCGTCTCAGGGAAAGCACGATAGTGGACGAGAGCCCGCCCAGCACGATCTTGCATTCCGGGTCGACCCTTCTCAGGTTCGAAGATACGGACTTCAGGAGCCTGGAATAAGCTTTCATGTTGTCCTGGGGTTCCCAGTACGTTTTTTCATCCGGTTCATTCCATATTTCCCAGTATTTCACTTTTCCCTTGAAATGTTCCGCTGTGCGGAGAGCGTACCGGATATACGATTCCTGCTCAGGAGCGGTATTCCATGCAACGGCCCTCCAGGATGGATTGTATTCCAGAAGTCCCAGGATCCGGATATCTTTTTCGGAAAGGATCCGGACGATCTCGTCATAACGGTCAAAAACAAATTGATTGGACCGGGGTTCGATGTCAGCCCAGAGAAAATCCATCCTCACCCAGCCGATCCCCGCTTCTTTCATTAGATCTGCTGCCTTGATGACCTTCTCCTTCGTATAATGATGATGATTCCAGTCATGGTCCCAGGCAAAGAATTCAAGCACGCCGAACGGATTGTTTGTCCCTGAGGAAGCGGCTGGTCCGGCCCGAAGTCCGGAAGAAAATAGAATGAGCCCTGTGATAAGAAGAAGAGAAGAAACTGTCTTTGCATGTTCTTTCATGTTCCGCTCCCTGCCCGGACCATCTCCTGCCGGGCTTTGTTATAATAGTGAAAAAAATCAAATAGTCAAATCCTTTTCAAGCGGGAAAAAGCACTTTACTTTATATTTTTAATGGGTATCAATCTAAGGAGGATGGAAATCCATCCCGAGGATGACATGGTGAAGGAACATAAAAAAAAATTAAGCCTGAAAAAGATCACGCAGGCCAACCGGAGCGCCTGGAACGAGGTCCATCCCGTCCATCAGAAGAAATGGCAGAAGGATTTCAGGAAACTGTTCAGGGATGCGAAGTACACGACCCTGGATGACATCGAATCAGCCCGGCTGAAAAAAATAGGCCTGAAGGGGAAAAAGGTCGGGCAGCTTTGCTGCAACAACGGACGGGAACTGATCTCCCTCATGAAACTGGGAGCCAGAGAAGGCGTGGGTTTTGATATCTCCGACGAAGTCATCAGGGAAGCGCGGGAACTGGCTTTTATCTCCGGCAGGAACTGTAAATTCATACGGACCGATGTCTATGACATAGGGAAGGAACATTACGGCCAATTCGACCTGGTGTATCTCACATCAGGCGCGCTCACATGGCTTCCTGACTTAAAGAAATTCTTTCTCCTTATCGCGAAGATGCTGAAGAAGAACGGGTCCCTGATGATCTATGAGCTGCATCCTTTCGTGAACATGCTTGCCTGTGAATACGAGGAAGGATTCCAGGACCCCCTGAAGATCGCTTATTCTTATTTTAAAAAAGAGGCCTGGATCGATAACCGGGGCATTGATTATATCGGTAAGTCGGTCTATCAGTCGAGGACCAATATCAGTTTCAGCCAGACCATCTCCAGCATCATGAACAGCATCATCCAAAGCGGCATCCGGATAACCGAGTTCAACGAGTATCCTCACGATATCTCCGGGCTTTTCACGAAAACCGTTACAGACATGCAGGTCCCGCTCTCCTATATCCTCGTGGGACAGAAAAAATAAATCTTAAATGAGATGATGGAACCTGAAGTCATTGATGAGCTCTTCCAGTTTCTGATCGGTCTTGGTGATATATTCTTTCTGGAGCATCTGCTCCAGGCCGTTCTTGCGGTCTGCCGGGACAGGGATGTCTCCCCTGGCATCCGCTTCCCTCTCCAGATGATGAAGGAAACGCTTGATCTTCTTCAGAAGATGGACCCCTTGTTTTAAAAAGATCATATTAGCTTTTTCAACATCATACTTCGACAGGTTCAGCAGATAGGTCTCGACCTCATACGGCAGTCTTTTCTTCGTGGAAAAGATGAAAGGATGAAAATCATCGGTCAGCTGGTTGTAGTTCTTGACGGCCTTCAGGTCGTTCTTGTCAACGATACGGCTCACGGTAAGCCAGAACTCGTTATAAAAGTCCTTCACAGCGCCGCAAAAATGCTGGGCTTCATCCGAGATCTCCGTATCCGTAAAAAGAGGAGTGTATTTGCGCCACCGCTTCTCCATTTCTTCGATATAATGCTCCACTTTCTTGGTGAACGGTTTCTCTGTTTTAATACGGTTCCTCTCTTCGGCTTCCTTCAGCTTCGCTTTCAGGTCCTCGAAAAAAGCCACTTCCGCGTACACGAAAGCCTGGAGGCCCACCCCGCTCTTCAGGGCCTCGATATACCGGGATTCAAAAGCTTGTTTATTAAAAAAACCCTTGCCGTATTTTTCAGCGAATTTTTCGTACTGTTCCCGTAATTTATTGATGATCAGCTTGATCTCTTCGTATGACAGCTTTTCTTTCATGATTTGAGAAGATTATAACATGAAAAAAATGTTTTGTCAAGATTTTTCAATCATTTAATACCACGATCGGCTCAGCGGAAAGGATCGGGCAGATTTGGTTTTAAGGCAGCCGGATAAAAAATTATTAAAAAAAAGTTGAAAACAAAAGAAAATCAGTTATATTATATTGTAGAGAGAGAGTTCTTAGCGTTTTTATATAAAAAACCATAAATTTTATATAAAAACCAGCAAATTACTATGGGACTGAAACGTCTCTGTTCGTTTGGATACTATAGATAATTTTACGGAGCAGACACATATATTTTTATTTGCAGGGAATTTCGAAATACTGTAATGGAGAAATTCAATGACAAAATTTCCAAAGCTTAAGAAAGATATTAAAACCTTTCTTTTCAGCGAAGAAGCGAAGATCACAAAAAAGAAAGCCCTTAAGATGGGTATGGGATTGATCATGGCTTCGGGAATTTTAACTTCAGGCCTGAGCTCGGCAGCGCACGCCAATTATTTCTCAAACACAGGACCCTCCATTCCGGTCGATCCTCCGCCGCTCGGACAACCGCCCGTCGGGCAGCATCCGGCAAATCCAAACCATGTCTCGCACTCCAGTCACGGATCGCACGGTTCCCACGGGTCTCACGGATCGCACGGTTCCCATGGATCTCACGGATCGCATGGTTCCCACGGCTCGCACGGTTCCCACGGTTCCCACGGTTCCCATGGCTCGCACGGCTCGCACGGCTCCCATGGACAGTGGTAAGACAACACGGGGACAAGCACTTCTTCTTCCTCTAAAAAAAAGTTGAAAAGAGAATTGATCATATTATATTAGCCGCAGATATATGAACAAGATTTTATTTTCATTAAATTCCAAGATCACTTCCCTGGAAGCCCTTTATTCCGCGTGTTACGTTTTTATTGACAAGTTCTATATCTATCTGGATAAGAAGGGTGAGAATTTCATTGTGTCGCTCCAGCCGAAAACACAGGTCAAGGCCGATCCCCGTAAAGTCGAAGGGGAATTCAGGAACGAACTGTTGAACAGTCTCCTGCGAGAGAAGATCACCGGGAACAACTCCAAGATCAGGGAATATATCATCGGCCAGGCCCTTTATTCCTCCGTGCCTTCCGAGATCGATGAATTCCTGAGCAAGACAGGAGAAGATTACCAGGAAGACCCTCTCGGTATCGCCATTCCCTGGGAAGAAAAAGCAAAGAAAAGGGCCAAGGCCGGAAAGGCCCGTAAAAAAGCCGGGGCCAAATGATCATCAAGCTGAATAAAGAGATATATCCCGTGAAAGCCGTCCGGAAGGCCGTCCATTTTTACAGAAAGATAGCGGCTTTTAAATTAAAGGAAGAAGGCGGTTATCTTCTGGTCTCCGGGAAACCGGAAAAAGAGGACGAAGAACTGGTCAGGGACGAATTCCTGAATTTCGTTCTCGGAATTATAAGGCAGTAAAGATGCAGACCATCAAACTTCCTAAAATAGAGATCAATCCAAAGAAAACAGGTTTTTGCAGGTTCAAAAAGCTTTC
>JAQTRT010000235.1 GCA_028711675.1 bacterium
CTTCGGTGTTTTTGCAGGTGATGAAATCCATGATGTCCGGATGGTCCACGCGCAGAATGCCCATATTGGCGCCCCTTCTTTTCCCGCCTTGTTTGATCACTTCCGTGGCTGCGTCGAACACCTTCATGAAGGAGATGGGGCCTGAAGCAATACCGCCCGTAACCTGTACGTAATCGTTCCTCGGCCGGATCCTGCTAAAAGAGAAACCTGTGCCGCCGCCTGATTTATGAATAAGCGCCGTGTTCCGCAGGGCCCCGAAAATCGATTCCATGGAATCCTCGACGGGAAGGACAAAGCAGGCAGAGAGCTGCTGAAGCTTTAATCCCGCGTTCATGAGCGTGGGAGAATTGGGCATAAAGTCCAGGGACATGATGAGGTCCAGGAACGTCTCATAAGCTTTTTCACGGTTCCCGTCCCTGTAGTTCTCCTCGGCCAGGCTGATATTACCGGCCACACGTTCGAAGAGCTGTACAGGGGTTTCAATCACCTTGTCCCCTTCTTTTTTTAAATAGCGGGATTCAAGGACTTTCTGGGCGGTCTGGGAGAGCTGTCGTTTCATAGGAACTCCTTTAGATCGGATACTAAAGGCGTTGAAAGAAGGGTTAAGGGCATTCAGGCGCTAAAGGTTTTAAGGGCTTTCAAAGGGTCATCCCTTTCAAGCCATTACAGCCTTTATTGCCTTTGGACCTTTCTATCCTTCTGCCATCAGCCTTTTTACTCGCATGACCGGATGGACATGTCTTAGTGATTATATCTTTTTAAATAATCATTTCAAGTCTAATCCTGTTTCAGGATATCTTGATCCTGTTTCAGGACTACTGTATCAAGTTTAAACTTATAATCAATATCTTTTTTTATTTTTTCCGCTTCTTCCCGGCCGGTGAACCGGCCTACGCAGGTTCTGTAGAAAAGTCCTTTTTCTGTCCGGACCTCCTGGAGGAACGGATCATATCCTTCTGTTTTCAGCTTGATCCGTAGTTCATTGGCCAGCCGTTTATCCTGCACGCTGGCTACCTGGATGAAATAGAAAGAGCTTTCTTTTTTTTGCGGTCCGGTCTTTTCCCCGGAGGTTTTATCCAGATTGATCTTGTCGAGTATGGTGTTCTTCTCCTTCATGTATTCTATCTTCTGCTGGGCAGGCTCATACTCCGATGATCCGGGGTATTCTTTGAGAATCTTTTTATAGTAATAATACGCTTTGTCATAGGTCTTTATCTTCATGTAATTATTCCCCAGGCCGAGATAAACAGCCGGCAGGTGGTTGGGGTTTTTCTGTTCCGCGGCTTGCTTTAAGAGAGCGATACTGGTACGGTAGTCCTGTTTTTCGTAACAGGAGTTGGCTTTTCCGATCAGGGCCAGGATATGGAACTTGTCCTTTTTTCCCGGGGTGATGACCTGGTCAAAAAAAAGCATGGCCTTATCATGCTTCCCTTTGATGAGGTGGATCAATCCCAGGTAATAACGGGTCCCGTAGGCGAAACTGCTCTTGGCGTGGTCCATCTGCAGTTTTTCAAAATAACGGACAGCTTCCGTGTAATTACTGTGGAGAAAATAAAGCTTGGCCAGCCGGTAGAGGGCTTCATCGGCCCTGGGGTATTCCGGGTATTTGCTGATAAGCTCCTTGTACATGATCACGGCCAGATAATAATCCTCTTCCAGAAGGCCGAGGTAAAAATAAACATCCGGCTGATAAAAACCGGACGGGTTCTTGGCCTGGTAGCTTTTTAAAAGCCGGTAGGCGTTCCTGAAATCTTTTTTATTGTACAGCTCCAGGACCCGGCTGAATTCCTTTTTTTCCAGATAAGTCTGGCTGAACAGGGGATGAACCAGTAGGACAAGCAGGGCAATGAGGGGGATTTTATTTTTCATTTTTTATTTTTTTCAGGCCCTTGATCTCTTTTCTCAGTTTCCAGATCGATTTAATGAATTGAAAGCTGGCCAGGAGCAGACCCAGGAGAAGAGAGACCAGGATCAGAAGGAAGAGGGAAACGTTGAATTTCCTGAAGATCAGGTCAAAATTGATGATCTGATTATTGCGGATAATGACCAGCACCAGGTATACGGTCACGATCAGATAAAAAAGGAACCGGATGATCATATTTTTTCTCCTATAAGGGTCATCCCCTTTATCTGCCGGATCCGGACCCGGACCATCCCGCCTTTTTGCACGGGACCCGGCAGGACCACCATGTGGTTCAGCTCATCGCGTCCGGAATACTGGTCTTTATTTTTCAGGCTGACATCCTCCGCCAGTACGGTCCGTTCCTTGTTTAAGCTATCTTTAATTTTTTCCTTTTCAATATCTTTTTGGATTTTAATCAGATGACTGAGCCGTTCCTTTTTTTCATCCGCGGTCAGTGTCTCTTTCAGGAGGCTGGCGCGGGTGTTCGGCCGGGGGGAGTATTTGAACAGGAACGCTTCATCGAACCTGACCTCCCGGGCCAGCGAGAGGGTCTCCATGAAATCCTGTTCCGTCTCACCCGGGAATCCAACAAGGAAATCCGTAGAGAGGGAATATTCTTTTCCGTATGACTGTATGGTGCGGATGATCCCCAGGTATTGTTCCCGCGTATATCGCCTGTTCATCAGGCCCAGGACCCTGTCTGAACCGCTCTGGACCGGCAGGTGGAGGGACGGGCATACTTTGGGATTCCTGAATACGGCATCTATGATTTCATTAGTAAAATCCTTTGGGTGCGAAGTAAGGAAACGGATCCGCTGGATACCGGGGATGGCATTGATATGAAAAAGCAACTCAGCCAGTCCGATATCTTTGTTGTCCTGGCCGAAGTTATTGATGTTCTGGCCCAGGAGGATGATCTCCCTGGTCCCCTTGTCCGCCAGATCACGGACCTCCCTGAGGATGTCCCCGCTCTTCCGGCTTATCTGTCGGCCCCGGACAAAAGGCACAATGCAGTATGAACAGTAATGATTGCATCCTTTCATGATATCGACCAGGGCCCTGAAAGGATATTGTTCTTCATGGACCGGAGGCAGAAATAAATATTCCTCCATGTCCAGGTCAAGATACTTCTCCCTGATCTTCCGGGATAGGAGCTCCGGTATGGTGTGAAACCGGGATGTTCCCAGGACCAGGTCCGCGTTTATTTTTTCCCCGTTGTTCTGGGCAAAGCAGCCTATGACCATAAGCAGGATCTTTCTTTTCTTTTTAAGGGATTGGAAGAAACTGATCCGGTCAAAGACCTTTTTTTCCGCATGTTCCCGGACCGAACAGGCATTGATGATGATGATATCAGCGGACCGGTAATCCTCGCCGGGGATGAAACCGCTCCGGCAGAGCATCTCCTTTACTTGTCCGGACTGGGCCGCGTTCATCTGGCAGCCGTATGTTTCGATATAGAAATATTTCATATTTTTTAACAGAAAAGCGTATATCCAACGGACAAGGGGCGCGGATCAGTTCCCGGAAGACCAGGAAAAGATACGGTCTCATGCTGCAGGGCTTAAAATCTTTCTATAGATAAGGATCCTGTCGGGAGAGGTGGTTCTGTACGTAATCCCTGATCGATTCATCAAGGGGATCAAAATCCTTTTGATAACCGGCTAAACGCAGTTTTTTCAGGTCTGCCTGGGTAAAATACTGATACCTGTCCCTGATGTTCTCCGGCATGGGGATGTAACGGATATCGGTCTTTTTCTTCATGGCCTTAAAGACAGCCTTGGCCAGATCATTGAAGCTCCGGGCCTGGCCTGTCCCCAGGTTAAAGATCCCTGATCTTTCCCGGTGTTCATAGAAATAATACATCACTTTCAGGACATCCTTGATATACACAAAATCCCGTTTTTGCTCGCCGTGCCTGATGCCGGTCTTGTGGGACCTGAACAGTTGCAGGAAACCTTTCTTCCGGATCTGCTGATAAGCCTTGCAGACCACGCTCCGCATGTCATCTTTATGGTATTCATTCGGTCCGAATACGTTAAAATATTTAAAGCCCGTCAATTTGTTCTGAAGAGAATTCTTTAAAATCCACAGATCGAACAGATGCTTGGAATACCCGTACATGTTCATGGGCAGGAGCTTTCCGGTGTCGGCATCCGCGTCGCTGTATCCCTGGCTGCCGTCGCCGTATGTGGCGGCTGAGGAGGCGTAAATGAGCTTTACATCGTTCTTCAGGCACCATTCAGCGATGCGGCGGCTGTAGATAAAATTGTTCTCCATAATGTAATCCGCATTGGTCTCGGTGGTCGAACTGCATGCGCCCATGTGGACGATGGTATCGGGTTTGGGAAGTTTACCTGCCTCGAGAAGATCCAGGAACCTGTCCTTGTCGATATAATCGGAGAAGGTCTTTTTATTCAGGTTCTTCCATTTATCCCGGCAGCGCAGTTTGTCCACGATGATAATATCAGTAATTTTCTCCGTGTTAAGCTTCCATAGGAATGCGCTGCCGATGAAGCCGGCTCCGCCTGTTAAAATGAGCACTTTACTCCTCCTTGGTCCTCTGGGCCTTGGATCAAACTATAATTTATTAAAATAATATGTTATGGCAAGGGATTTTTTAAAAAAAATGAAGCAGGTCCATGGAAGAACATGCGGGACCGGGTTCCTGCGGCAGGCATGCCGGTCCGGTCAGGCGGGTGCGGATTTTCTGTTCCGCACAAAGTTGAGAAACTCTTTCTCCGGGAGGGCTTTGCTGTAGATGAAACCTTGTATCTCGTCGCACTGGTGCTCGCGCAGGAATTCAAGCTGTTCGGTTTTTTCCACTCCTTCAGCCACCACCTGCAGTCCCAGTTCATGCGCCAGGGAGAT
>JAQTRT010000236.1 GCA_028711675.1 bacterium
ACAGTCCACGAGGATGATCTCGTCAGCCCAGGCAATGCTTTCCAGGCATTGCCTGATGTTCCCGGCTTCATTGTGAGCGATCAGGGAAAAGGAGATCCTTGGCTTTTTTTTCATTTTGATTTAAAAAATTCTCTCACGGTCCGGATGATGGTATCCTGGATACCGTCCGGCATCTCAGGATACATGGGCAGGCTCATCACTTCGCGGGCAGCTTTCTCGGCCGCGGGCAGACTGCCCGGCTTGCAGCCCAGGTCCCTGTAGCATTCCTGGAGATGAAGGGGTTTGGGATAATGGATGGCCGTAGGAATGCCGTTATTGTTCAGATAAGAGATCAGCCCGTCCCTTTTTTCCGTACGTATGGTGTACTGGTTAA
The DNA here is from genome assembly GCA_028711675.1 of bacterium. Lineage (GTDB taxonomy): Bacteria > Spirochaetota > JAHITG01 > JAHITG01 > JAHITG01 > JAQTRT01. The sequence goes on from JAQTRT010000236.1 coordinate 374, forward strand.
AGACATGCTTGTTATGCTTTTCCACATAAGGGGTCGTCACAAGGTCTTTCAGGCCTTCCGTATATCTCCCGGCGACCCTGTTCCTGTCCGCGATCCATTGATCCAGGTGTTTCAGTTTCACGAGAAGGATGGCGCACTGGAGCGTATCCAGCCTGCCGTTCAACCCGATCAGGCTGTGCTCGTACCGGACCGCGGAGCCGTGGTTCCGGATCATCTTCATCTTCCGGAAGTACTCTTCATGGCCGGTCACAGCCATGCCGCCGTCGCCGTACGCGCCAAGGTTCTTGGCCGGGAAGAAACTAAGCGAGCCGAAATCACCGATGCTGCACGCTTTTTTCCCCTTATATTCCGCGCCGATGGCCTGGGCTGCGTCCTCGATCACGACAAGGTGATGTTTTTCAGCGACAGCCATGATCCTGTCCATATCGGCCATCTGGCCGTACAAATGGACGGGGATGATGGCCTTAGTCCTCTTCGTGATCTTCTCTTCGATCCTGTTTACGTCAATGTTATATGTCTTTTCATCGATATCCACGAACACGGGCTTTGCTTTTAAAAGGCTCACGACCTCAGCCGTGGCTATGAACGTGAAAGGAGTGGTGATCACTTCGTCACCGGGTTCGAGTCCCATGGTCATGAGGGGAACAAGGAGCGCGTCCGTTCCCGAGGCCAGGCCCACGCAGAAACGGGACTGGCTGTAGGAAGCGATCTGCTTCTCCAGCTCATCCAGCTCAGGCCCGTTGATGAACCTGGAGGAATTCAGCACTTTTTTAATGGCGGCATCGATCTCCTGTTCCAGGTTCCTGTATTGCACTTTCAGATCGCAGAACTCGAATTGATAACTCATTTGTCCATCCTGATAAAAAATTTTAATCAATAAAACGAATTTAAAAACAATGTCAATACAAATTAAAAAAACCGGTAAATTTACTGGAAGTTCAATTCATATTTGATATATTTCGCAATGGTTAAGTTCAAACACCTTTACCTGATACCGTTCCTTCTTCTGCTGCTGAGCTTAGAGAGATACAGGGACGTCAGTTATTGCCGGGCCCTGAAAAACCTGGAGGAAAAGAACTATCGCCGGGCGCTTGAATATATCAGTAAAACCGATCCCAAGGAAAAGATCGTCCCCTATGTCACATGCAAGATCTATTTTCATCTCCATTCCTATACCAACGTCATCCTTACGGCGGAAAACATCCGGACCGGCCATGAACTGCTGGACGACCTCAGCAGGCTCTACCTGGCCTTATCCTGGCAAGCCCTGGACGAGCCGGATAAGAGCCTGAAAATCCTGGACCGGATCACGGGCCAGGAAAAAGTCTTGAAGACCCTGAAGGCCGGCATCCGGGCTGAAGGGTATCTGAAACTGTGCCGGACCGGAGCCGCCAGCAGCAACCTGCTCTACTCCCTCGGAAACGCGGCTTCCCTGGATTATTACAACCACCAGGTCAAACAGGAATTCCTCGGTCCTGAATTCGAACAGAACGCGTTCAGGAAACTGTTCGATATTTATTATCAGGGGAACGACCTTGATAATCTTTTTTATCTGTTCCGGACCTTCTATCCGGTCTATATCAGGAAGAACAAGGCTTACTATTTAAGCCAGACCGTTAAGCTCCTGGAAAAAAAGAAACTCCTTCCGGGCCGGAAGGACCTGCTGCTGCTGGCCAGGGAGCTTTACCAGATAGGCCAGAAAAGCCAGGCCCGGGATTACCTGGAGAATATCCTGTCCGGTGCGACCAATGACACGGTCATGATACAGGCGCTCTTTTACATGGCCCTCGTGAACAAGGAAAATCCCGGAAAAGCACGCCCCTACCTGGACCGTTTGTCAGGATTCCCTTCGGATCAGGAGGAAGCCCTTTATTACAGGGCCCGGGGAACGTATCTTCTGGCGGATTTTTCCAATTCAGAGGAAATGTACAAGAAGATCATCCTGACATGTTCGGACAAGAACCGCGTCAGGGATGCTTATTACGACCTGACAGCGGGTATCTATACGAAACTGGATAAAAAAAAGGAATACCGGGATCTATTAAAAGAATTCTATGATAAATTCCCGTCCTCCCGGTCCAGCAGCGACCTTTATTTCAGGTCGGGACTGGACTTCCTCCACCAGGGCGAGCCTGACCGGGCCCAGGCTGTGTTCCGGGCCCTTCTGTCCAATCCGTATCACGGACAGGCATCGGAATATCTCCTGGCCAGGATACTCCGGGAAAACGGCGAAGAAGAAAAAGCCCTGGACCTTTTCCTTCATCTTATGGACAGGAGCGAACTGAACTATTATTTCGTCCAGACCGTACGCCAGATCAGGACCTTCACCAATAAAGCCCTTGTGATAGAAAAGATCAAGAGCAGAAAGAATGAACCGCTCATGTATAACCTCCTCCAGTATCTCATAGCCGGTGAAAAACAATACAGTAAGGACCTTCAGGACCTCATGGAAAAACATTACTCATTCCAGAACCTGGTCTTCGGGGACAAAGGGATCCAGGTCTTTGACAATGAAAAGATCAATCTTTATAATTATCTCATCTATAACAGACTTTTCCTCGAAGCTCACCTGGTTTATCGTGACCTGATACGGAACGTGGATAAGAACTACAGGAACAAGATATACATGAAGCTCCTGGCCCTCTCAGTCGAGGATAATTATTTCCCCGACAGCTTAAACTTCCGCATCAACCTGATCTACAACCATGGCCTTTCCCCTTATCTGGCCGGCCTGGACAAGGAATATATCAGGTACTATTATCCACTGCATTTTAAAAAGATCATCATGAAGAACATCAGGAAAGTGAATCCGGACCTGCCGGTCTCCCTTGTTTTTTCCCTGGTACGCGAAGAGAGCCGCTACGACCTTGCGGCTTTGTCCCCGGCCCAGGCCATGGGGCTGTTCCAGCTCATGTACAACACCGCGGAGCCGGTCTTCAGGAAAATCAGGAAATCCCGGGACCAGACCCTGTTCCATCCGGACATCAATTCCTACATTGGCCTGACGTATCTCGATCAGACGTTCAGGGAATTCAGGAATCCTATTCTGGTCCTGTGTGCGTACAATGCGGGGACAGGACGGACCAGGACCTGGCTGAAGACCATCCCGTACCGGGACAAATATCCGGAAATATTCATTGAACAGATCCCCTACAGCGAGACACGGAATTACGTGAAGAAGATACTCACATCGCTTTATTTCTACGAATTACAGGAATAAAAGGGGACGGTGCTTGACATTTTGACATTTTACTTCTTATTTCCAATGAACGGCGCACCTGAAGGTATGCCGCTACATAAAAAATGTCAAAATGTCAAGCACCGTCCCCTGTATAGAGCCGGTAGATATTGATCAGCTTATTAATGAAGATATCCTCATTGAAATTAAGAATATAATGCCTCAGATTCCTTCGGATCTCGGAAGACCGGTACCGGTTCTTTAGATATTTTTCCACCTCGTCCCTGAATTGTTCTTCTGTCCGCACGGGACTGATACCGGGCCGGATATGGCCCGGCAGCAGGGTCTTGGTCCCTCTCTCATAAAAGGAAACAACAGGCAGGTCGTTCACCATGGCTTCCAGGAGCACCAGCCCTTCTGTTTCGGTCAGTGAAGGAAAGACAAAGAGATCGGCCGTACCGTAAATATCGTGAAGGTTACAAGGCTGGATAAAACCCGTGAAAAGCACCCTGCCGGATAATCCCTGCTTCGCCGAATATCGCATCAGATGTTTTTTCTCCGAACCGTCGCCTGTCAAAACAAGAAAAATATCCTTATGGTCCGGCAGCAGCCCCTTGAACAGATCGACCAAAAAATACAGATTCTTCTCCTGCTCCAGACGGCCTACATAAAGAAGTATTCTGGCCTGGGCCGGTATCCCCAGTTTCTTTCTCCAGTTCACGCTGATACGTTTGTTGAACCGGCGGAAATTGATGCCTGTGGGGATGACATCTATTTTTTTTCTGATACCGTAACGGTGAAGAAGGTCCCGGATAAAATTGGAGGGTACGATGACATGGCTCATATGGCTGCAGTACCACCGGGAGAAGGCTTTAGCCAGCCACCGGCCGAAATTGTTCTGCAGCTTCACGTAATGAAGATACTCTTCAAAAAAAGTATGGTACGTGTGAAGCAGGGGAACTTTCAGTATCTTCCCCAAAAAAAGCGCGTAAACCCCCAGAGAGAACGGGGTATGGGTATGGATCAGGTCGATCTTTATTTTTTTGATCCGGGCCAGGTTCTTCCATGAGAACGGGACCGGTATCCGGTACTTGTTCAGCCTCAGCAGAGGCTGGCTGGGGAGAGTGAGGATATCGTGATCAGGATACGCTTTTAAACGGGGGACCAGAAGATAAACCCTGACTCCTTTTTTCCTCAAGGCATCGCGGTGAAT